>NZ_JBEXIA010000008.1:0-208025 GCF_040608335.1 Micromonospora sp. NPDC005194
GTACTGCACTCGTGAGGGTGTGGGAGAGTAGGACACCGCCGGACAATCTTCCAGAAAAGGCCACCCCCAACAGGGGTGGCCTTTTCTGCGTTTCCGCGCTTGGCACCCGATGCCGGTGACCGATACCTGGCCTAGGCTCGTTCCTGTGGATGACCTCCTGGCGAAGGATCAGACCGCGTGACCGGAGGAGTCGATGCGGGGATGACCCCAGAGCGACCGATGCCCACTCAGGACGACGTGCTCGGATACTTCGACACGCTGTCGAACTGGGGACGGTGGGGTGACGACGACGAGCTCGGCACCCTGAACCACATCACCGACGACGTTCGGCTGGCGGCGGCGCGGGCCGTGCGCCACGGCCGGAGCGTGTCCCGCGCGTGGGAGGTCGCCGTACCGCAGGAGATGGAGCGGTCGACGATGTCGTGCCCGTGCGCCGCCGACATGCCGGGCGCGGAGAACATGCCGGTGGCCGCCTTCCACGCCGATTGGTCGACGCCGCGACGGGATCGGCGTGGGCGGCCGTCACGGCCGCGGCGAACGGCATCGTCACCCGTGGTGTGCTGCTGGACGTCGCGGGGGCCCGCGGTGTGCCGTGGTTGGAGCCGGGACAGGGTGTCGTTCCCGAGGATCTGGAGAAGGCCGAGCGCCGCCAGGGTGTCCAGGTGCGACCCGGCGATGCGGTGCTCCTGCGGACCGGCTACGGCCGCTTCCGGCACGAATCCGGTGTGGCCAGCGGTTTCACGCAGGCCGGCTGGCACGCGTCCTGCCTACCGTGGCTGCGTGAACGCAAGGTCGCGCTGATCGGCGCCGACACTCCGCAGGACGTTCAGCCGTCGGGGTACGACGACGTGTTGATGCCGGTGCACGCCGTGAGCCTCGTCGCGATGGGTCTGTGGCTGCTCGACAACTGCGACCTGGAGGCGTGCGCGACAACGGCCGCCGAGCTGGGCCAGTGGGACTTCCAGCTCGCCGTCGCGCCGGTCCGCTTCGCCGGCACGTCCGGCAGCCCGGTCAACCCGATCGCCACCTTCTGACCACGGCGTGAGGGCGGCCGTGGAGGCTCAGGAGGGCTTGGGGCCGCAGACGTAGCGGGGCTCCGCGTCGTAGCGCCAGGTGAACTTCTCCCGCTTGACGACCACGCCGCCCTTCTTGATGACCCGGAAGGCGTCCTGGGCGAAGCCGTTGATGCCGTTGCTCGGAATGCACGACGGGCCGGGTTCGAGGTGGATGACCTTCGGGGTGGTGATGTCGCGCCGAGGGCCGTACTCGGTCTTCACGCTGTCGTAGATCTTCGTGCTCCAGATCGAGACGGTCACCGAACTCGACGTGTACGAGGTGTCGATGAGCAGGCCGTACTCGGTGTTGTTGCGGAACTTGAAGTCCAGGCTCGGCCAGAAGATGGTCGACTCGATGATGGCCGGGTACCTGTCGAACCAGTACGAGTGTGGCTTGTGCTCGACGTCCTCCAGGCCCGCGTAGTAGGTGGCGTTGAACAGGGTGGTGGTGAACTGCGAGGTGCCACCGCCGACGCCCGGCACCAGCTTGCCGTCCAGGATGACCGGCGCGTCCCGGTAGCCCTGCGCGTAGCCACGTTCGCCGGTGTGCCCGTTCAGGGAGAACGTCTTGCCCGGCAGTACGACCGTGCCGTCCACCTCCTTGGCGATGGTGGCGATGTTCTGGCTGCGCGACGACGCCATGCCACCGGTGAACCGCGTGGTGAAGGTGGACACCCGCTCCTTGATGCCCAGACCGGCCAGCTTCTCCGCGGTCAGCTCCGGCGGTGTCGCCTTCAGCTCGCCGGTCACCTCGCGTCCGTCCGACTTCGGCAGCACGGCCAACAGGTCACGACCCAGGGCTGCGGTGTCGAGCTGCTGGCCGGCGCGACCGTCGGTGACCTTGGGTCGGCCGCCGGAGATGGTCATCGACGCGTCCTTCGGGGGCACCTCGATCGCGAGCAGGTCGTCGCCCAGGGCTGCGCGCAGCCGCTTGACGTCGACCAGCGGGGTGAGCTTGCCGGCCTTGTCGGCGGTGAATCGGAGGCTCTTCGCGATGGCCGCCGGTGGCACCTGCACGGAGCCCTTGTCGGTGCGCAGGGTGACCGGCGCGGCGACCGCCGGCTTGGCCAGCTCGGCGACCAACCGGTCCAGCTCCTCGGCGGTGGTCGCCGGCTGACTCTCCACGAGCGGCACGGCGACCGGGGTGCCGGCCAGCCACCCGGTGCGGACGGCGTCGGCGGAGCGCTGCGGGTCGAACGCCAGGCCCGGCTTGGGGCGTACGACCTTGGGGGTGGTGCCCTGGTAGGTGATGGCCGGCATCGTCATCGGGCGGACCTGGTCGCCGAGCACCTTGCGCAGGGCCGCGTCCAGCCGGTTGGCGTCGATGGTGACCACCGGGTCGACGGTTCGGGAGCCGACCAGCCGACTGACCGGGTGCGCGTCGGCCTCGGCCGCCGCGGCCACGCTGGCCGCCACGTCGACGCTCAGCCCGACCTCGGCGGGGTTGATCTCGGCGGTGCGCTCCCCGACCGTGACCCGCAGTGGCGCGGCGAGGGCCGCCGCCCGCCGGTCCAGCTCAGCCCGCAACTCCCGGTCGGCGGCGCTGCGGCTCCGACCGCCCAGCTCGGCGCCGAGCACGCTGGTGCCCCGGGGCACGTCCCCGGCGTACGCCCAGGCGCCGGCGCCCGCCACGGCGGCGAGGACGGTGCCGGTGACGCCGGCCGCGAGCAGCATCCGCACCCGGCGGGGACGGCGTCCACCGTTGCCCGGCTCGGCGGTGGCCGTGGGCGGCGTGACCGGATCCGGCCCGTCGTCCGGCCAGGTGACCGCGGTGACCTGCACGGTGGGTCGGTCGTCGGTGGGTGGACGTTTATCACCGTACAGCGTCACTGCAACCTCGATCGCCAGGTGCCACGGGAGGTCCCCCCTCCCGGAGGACACCACGGTAACCAATGCTCGGCCGTCCGCGCGGGCTGCGCCCGCTCTGCGCTGGCACCGCGTGTCGTTCGGCGTGTCGCGTGGGCCGGGGGCGAGCCAGGGCCAGGGTCGGTGCCGACGCCGGGTCGCCGCCGTGGCACGGTGGCGGGGTGGACGCTGCGGAGCGGGTGTTGGCGTACGGCGGCGGTTGGCTGGAGCGGGCGGGCGCGCTGCGTACCGACGCCGCTCGACTGGACGCGCTGCTGACCGACCCGACGACCGTGGTGCTGCCGCTGTGGCGGGACCGCTGCCTGGTCGACGGGGTCGGGCCGGTCCGGTTGACGGCCGAGCGCGCGTCGCTCGTCCGGTCGGCTGCCGCCGAGACCGTCTTCCTGGGGCTCGACGGGGACGTCGCGGTGTTCGCCGTGGACCTCTCCGGGCTCAGCGAGCCCGCCGCCGTCGAGATGGCGGGCGCGACGCGGGCGGTCGACGTACGGGCCCTGGTCGGGCGGCTCGACCCGGCTGCCGCGGCGGTCCAGGCGTACGCCCGGGGGTTGCTGCACTGGCACCGGCAGCAGCGGTACTGCGGCACCTGCGGCGCGGCGGCCGTCGCCGGCGGTGGCGGGCATGTGCGGACCTGTTCCGGCGCGGAGTGCGGTCGGCTGCTGTTCCCCCGGATCGAACCGGCGATCATCGTGCTGGTCGAGGCGCCCGGCTCGCCGGAGCGCTGCCTGCTGGCCCGGCACGCGGGCGCCGCCGAGGACTCCTACTCGACGCTGGCGGGCTTCGTCGAGGTGGGCGAGAGCCTGGAGGACGCGGTCCGGCGGGAGATGGCCGAGGAGGCCGGTGTCACCGTGACGGACCTGGCGTACCAGGGGTCGCAGGCGTGGCCGTTCCCCGCCGGGCTGATGGTGGGCTTCCGGGCCCGCGTCGCGTCCGAGGAGGTGCGGGTGGACGGCGTGGAGCTGTTGGAGGCGCGCTGGTTCAGCCGGGCGGAGCTGCGCGAGCGGGTCGCCGCCGGTCGTCCACTCGGCCGGGTCGACTCGATCGATCACCAGTTGCTGAGCACCTGGTTGGCAGCGGGCGACTGACCCGGGCAGCGCCCAGGGGTCAGCCACGCGCGGGGCGGGCCAGCCAGACCAGCACGGCTGCGGTCAGCGCGGCGGTGACCAGCGCGCAGCTCAGTACGCCCTCGACCGTGCGCGGCGCCACCAGCAGGGCCGCACCGACCAGGCCGGCGGTGGCCACCCAGAGCGGCGCGGCCGGCCAGCGGGCACCGGTCGCCACTCTTTCGTTGACCAGCATGAACACCACCGCGTAGAGGGCGCCGGTGGCGGCGAAGAGCGGGGCCTCGCCGGCCAGGTGCAGGTAGTCCGCCCCGCCCACCAGCCGGAAGGCCAGCTCACCGGCGACCGCTGCGGCGGCCACCAGCACCGCACCGCAGGCCACGATCAGCCCCAGCGCGAGCGCCCGGGCCCGCCGGTCGCCCGAGGCCAGCCGCGGCAGCACCAGCAGGGTGACCACCTGCGGCGCCCAGAGCGCGCCCTTGGTGAGGACCGCGCCGACCGCGTAGCCGCCGGAGCCGCTGGCCGGCAGGAGTTGGCGGGCGAGGAGCAGGTCGGCGTACGAGATGACCAGCATCGCGAGGGTGGCACCGCACGCCGTCAGCACCTGCCGGCCGCTCAGGGTGCGGTCGCGGTCGTCGGCGAGGGTTGGTGCCACCCCGGGTCCGGGGACGCCGAGGGCCGGACCGCTGGGGGCGGCGGGCGCGGCGAGCCGGGCCAGCAGCGGGAGGACGACGAAGCCGGCCAGCGTCCCGAGCAGCAGGGAGCCGACCGGTCCCCAGCCGAGGGCGAGCCCGACGATGAGACCGCCGTAACGCCCGGCGGCGAGCCCGGTCATCGCGCCCGAGAGCCGCAGGAACCGCTGGTCACCCTGGAGCTCGCCGAGCCAGCGACCGGCCAGCACGGTGGCGAAGGTGGTCGGGGCGAGCAGCAGGGTCAGCGCGACCGGGAGCCGGAGCGCCACCGTGAGTACCGGTGCCGCGACGAGGGTCATCCCGGCGGTGAAGGCGGCGGTGCGCAGCGCCAGTCGTGTCGTCCCGCTGGGCCCCGACCGGGCGCGATGGGCCGCCACCGCGATCTGCAGGCCGAACCCGGGCACCGCCGCGATGGCGCCGAGTGCCAGCACCGTGGCCAGCGCACCCAGGTCGGAGGCGGTCAGCTGGCGGGCACCGAGCATCGGAACCAGGTAGGCCAACCCGTTGGTCAGCATGGTGGCGGCGGTGACCGCCGCTCCGGCGACACCGAGCCGCACGACCCCTGTGTCGCGGGCGGGGCGCTTCGCCGCACCGGGCTGGGCCGGGTCCGCCACCAGCCGGGGTTCCTCGGTGGTCACTCGGGCTTCGGTACCACGTCGCCGACGCTGATCTCGTTCGTGCAGAGCGTCAGGTCCGGCCCGCCGGTCACCGTCAGCTCCACCGCGCCGTCACCGCCGGTGATCTCGAAGAAGCGCTGGTTCAGGCCCCTCTTGACCGGGAACGTGTGGCTGCCCTGCCCGAAGCGCAGCACCGCAGTGCCATCGGCCGAGCTGAGGTACCCGATGCGGACGACCCAGTCCCAGTGGTGCCGTGGCTTGTCCAGCGGTATCCGGACGGTCTGACCGGCTTGCACCAGGTAGCCGCAGCCCTCCTGCGGGCCGGGCACGACGTTGCTGCCCTGGATGATGGCCACCTGGACCCGCCCCAGCCCGTCGAGTATCGAGGCGTTCTCCGTGTCCTCCACGAACTCCGGGCGGGAGCCGGCGGCGGCGAAGAACCGGGACTGATAGTTGTACGGCCAGGACAGATTCGACAACACCTCGCTCGGGAGCGGCGTGTCGAAGAAGACGGTGCCGGGCGGGGCGCTGGCCAGCTCGATCCGGGCCGTGTCGAGGTAGGACCGGCCGTACTTCTTCGCCCACTCGTCGCCGTAGCGCGACGTGGTCCAGACCGTGCCGAACATCGCCGCCACCAGCAGGAGCGCCAGACCAGCCGTCACGACCTCGCGGTACCGCTCGGGCACCGGCCCCAGCCAGTCCGGCGGCACTGGTGTCGAAGGCCGCCGCTCCCGTCCGCCGGCCGCGGACGACGCCGGGACGTCCGGCTCGCGCTCCGCGGAGGGCCGCGCCGTCGCCGGGGCCTCGGCTGCCGGCTCCGGATCGAACTCGGGATCCGGCTCGGTCCTCGGCTCGGCGGCCGGCCCGTGGTACGGGTCGTCCGGGGCCTCGGCGTGGATCACACCGGCCCGGGACGAGTAGGCCGCGACGCCGGAGCGCGGTGCGGCCGGCGACGGCTCCGAGCGCGGCACGTCGGGCTCTGCCGCGCTCGGTGCGGCGGCCGGCTCCGCGTCAGCGGACGGTGCGGGAGCCCCGGCGGGCGGGGACGCCTCGCCGTCGGTCGGTTCGCCGTCGGTCGGCGTCGGTCGGGCAACCCCGACGAGAGCGACACCGACACAGACGGCGGCGACCACCACGGCGTCGCTGACGTAGCGGGGCACCCCGCCAGCGACGCCGCTGAACACGGAGCCGAGCCGGGTGGCCGCCAGCAGCGTCGTGGCGATGATCAGGTAGCCGCCGAGCAGGACCCAGGCGCGGGTGGCCCTGCGGTCCCGCTTCACCGTCAGTACGATCAGCGCGGCGAAGACCGCCCAGGAGATCCAGCGGCCGAGGTCGGGCGGCGCGACCACCGGCGACCCGTCCCCCGCGCCGAGCCAGCCCCAGGGCCCGCCCAGCAGACCCGGCACGAGCGTGGAACCGAACAGTTGGGTGAAGAAGGACAGCACCTCACCCACCGACTCCGGCCGGCGCACGGACGACTCGGCGCGCTGCAGGTAGACCGCGGCGAACGCGCCGACCAGCGCGGTCAGCACCAGCCAGGACGGCCACCAGCGACGCAGCGTCGTCAGCACCGAGCGGACCGGCCCGCCGTCGGTGAGGAAGCAGACGGTGAAGAGGAAGACCAGCGGTACGACCAGCAGTGCCTTCTCGAAGAAGAGCAGACCCAGCAGTACGGCGAGAGCCAGCGACAGCAGGTGCCGCTTGCGGCGGGTGCGGACGTACCTGAGCTGGGCGCCGACGGCGAGCACCATGCTCAACTGCATCGGCAGCATGTTCGCCCCGACCGCCCACCACGAAGTCGCCTCCAGCGTCAGCGGGCTGAACAGGAACATCCCGAGCGGGACGAGCAGCAGCCTGCTCGGTCGCAGCAGGTCGCGCAGCAGCCGGTAGAACGCGACGGAGAGCACCGCCTGACCGGCCGCCATCAACAGCACGTACGGCCAGTAGGTGAGCCCGAAGGCGTCGGTCACCAGCCAGGTGAGCAGTCGGCCGCCCGGCATGAAGTGGTTGTTGTAGAGGGTGAGCAGGAAGCCCGGGGTGAGGGCCGATTCGCTGGACTGCGTGACCAGCACGTAGTCGTCGGCCGCCAGGTAACCGCGGGAGGCGATCTGGGCCCGCCACAGCACGCTGACCACGATCATCGTGACGGCGAGGGGCCGGATCGGATCGGTGCGTACCCGTCCACCGGCCCCGCCGGTTTCGCCACGCGCCGCGCCCACCTCGGATCCGGTCAATGCCATGGCGGGAAGACTGCCACACGGATGACGGGCCGCCCCATCAGGTCAACGGATGGTTCGGGGGCCGCCGGGTGGTCCGCGTACAGTGGCCGCCACCAGCGCGACGGGTGGTCGGGCCGGATCGGGGTGGGGTCGTCAGGATGCGCGAACGGATGGTGCCGCACGGCGTCGCCGCCGCCGTCACGGCGGTGGTCCTGACGCCGCTGCTGCTCCCCGGTTACGTGCTCCGCTACGACATGGTCTTCGTGCCCCGGCAGGCGTTGAGCTGGGAGGTGATCGCCCCGGCCTCGGCGCTGCCCCGGGCCGTCCCGCAGGACGCCGTGGTGGCGCTGGCCAACCAGCTCGTGCCGGGCTGGTTGCTGCAACGGTTGGTGCTGGTGGCGATCATCTACCTCGCGGCGCTCGGCGCGGCCCGGCTGGTGCCGACCGACCGGGTCGCGGTCCGGGTGGTGGCCGCCCTCGGGTACGCCTGGACGCCGTACCTGGCCGAGCGGCTGCTCGTCGGCCAGTGGGGACTGCTGGTCGCGTACGCCGCGCTGCCGTGGCTGGTCCGGGCGGCGATCGGGGTACGGACCGGCCGGCCCGGCGCGCTGCCGCGGCTGCTGCTCGCCGCGGCGGCATCGGCGATCACCCCGAGTGGCGGAGTGATCGCGCTGGTGGCGATCGCGGTGCTGCTGCCCGGACGGTATCCGGGAGCGGCCCGGGCGGTTTCGACCGCGCTGGGCGCGACGGTGCTGCTCAACGCGCCGTGGCTGGTGGCCGGTTTCGTGAGTACCGGCAGCGGCAGGTCGGACCCGGCCGGTGTGCTGGCGTTCGCGGCCCGGGCGGAGAACTGGGCGGGGCCGCTGGTGGCGCTCGCCGGCACCGGTGGCATCTGGAACGGGCAGACCACGCCAGCCTCCCGGGGTGCGCTGCTGGTGCCCCTGGTCACCGTGCTGGTGCTGGCCGTCGCCGGGTACGGCGTACCGCTGCTGTTCCGGCGCTGGCCCGCTCCGGTGGCCGGCCGCCTCGGCCTGCTCGCGGCAGGTTCGTGGCTGGTGGCGGCGCTCGGTGCGCTGCCCGGCGGCGCGGATCTGCTCGGCTGGCTGGTCGCGACGCTGCCCGGCGCGGGTCTGATCCGGGACGGTCAGAAGCTGCTCATCCCGTACGCGTTGGCCCTGGCGGTGGCCGGGGCGCTCGGCGCGGAACGCCTCGCCGACCGGCTCGCCGCCCGGTTCGACCCGGCCACCGGTCGGGTGCTGCTGGTCGGTGCCGCGCTGCTGCCGGTGGCGCTCCTGCCCGACCTGGCGTTCGGCGCTGCGGGTCGGCTCCGACCGGTGGCCTGGCCGGCGGACTGGACCGCGGTGGCGCGGCTGGTCGAGCAGCGGCCCGGTGAGGTGATCTCCCTGCCGTTCCAGGAGTACCAGCGCTACGGGTGGAACCGCGGCCAAGTGGTGATCGACCCGGCGCCCCGGTACCTCGGCGTGCCGGTACTGATCGACGACACGCTGCGCGTTGGTGGGCTGGCGGTGGCCGGCGAGGATCCGCGCGCCGCGCGGGTGCGGGAACTCCTCGCCGCCGGGACGCCGGTGTCGGCGGCCGGCCCGCGCTGGGTGCTGGTGCAGCGGGCGGCGGGGCCGGCGCCGCCGACGTCCCTGGTCGGGCTGCGGATCGTCCACGATGGGCCAGAGCTGACCCTGTACGAGAACCCGCGCTGGTCTCCACCGCCCGCGCCAACCCGGCCCGGACCGGTCGGGCTCGCCCATCTGCTGGCCGGAACGGTGGTGCTGGCCATCGGTTTTTCGGGCACTGCGCGCGCACGCTACCGCGTGGTAGCGTCCCGGCACGCGAGTCCCGCGGAAGGAGAAGGTGGATGAGGAACCTGCCCGCATTCGTTGCCGTCGGGGTGCTCGGGGTCGTGCTCGGCCTGCTCGGTAGCGTCGGTCTGGCGAATGTGCTCAGCCCGTCCGCCAAGGAGGCTGCCACCACGAACGTCAATGGTGAGCAGGGCGCAGAGCCTCCGCTGTACGGCACGCGCTAAGTCAGACGACGAAAGGGCGCCCGCTGGTCGCGGGTGCCCTTTTCGTGGTGCTCGGAGTCAGTCGGCCCGGCCGGTCGCTTGGGTCACCAGTTGGGCGAAGCGGGCCCCGGTCGCCGTCCAGGTGAAGCGGGACGCGTGGTGCAGCGCCGCCTCCCCCATCGCCTTGCGCCGCACGTCGTCGGCCAGCAGTTCGCGCACCTGGTCGGTGAACTCGGCTTCGTCGTCGACGAGCAGGCCGGTTTCGGTGTCGACCATCGCCTCGGCGACCCCGCCGGCGTAGCGGAAGGCCACCGTCGGGGTGCTGCGCGCGGCGGCCTCGACGATGGTGAGCCCCCACCCCTCCTTGATCGACGGGGTGAGCGCCACCCAGGCCGAGGAGAGTACGGCGTGCTTCTCCTCCTCGCTGATGAAGCCGGTGAACCGGACGCGGTCGGCGATGCCGAGCGAGTCACACAGCTCCCGCAGCGGCTGCTCCCACCAACCCTGGCCCGCCACCACCAGCTCCAGGTCGGGCAGCTCGCCGATCAGTTCGGCGACGGCGCGCAATGCGATCTCCACCCGCTTGTGCGGGACCAGACGGCCGAGCACCAGCAGCGACGGGTGTGGGGTGCGCGGCAACGGTGGGCCGGTCACCGGGGGCGTGCCGTTGGGCACCACGTCGATCCGCTCGGCGGCCACCCCCAGTGCGGCCAGCTCCGCCCGGCTGGCCTCCGAGACGGTGACGTACCGGCAGCGGCGGTAGAGCCGGACGGCCAACCACGACTCGATCCACCAGCCCAGCCGGGCCATCCACGGGCCGAAGACGACCGGCCACTGCTCCCGGTGCACGTGGTGCACCAGCGCGATCACCGGGCGGCCGGCGTACAGCGGCGCGAAGAACGGCACCCCGTTGCAGACGTCGATCACCAGGTCGGGCCGGCCCAGGCCGCGCCGGCCGAGCGGGCCGAAGCCGAACCGGCCGGCGAGACAGGTAAGCGCGGCGCGGGCGTACACGGTGTGCCGGGAACCGCGGCGCAGCACGCGGACGCCCTCGGCGGTGGTCTCCGCCGGACCGGCGTTGCCGTGCGCGGCGCAGAGCAGGGTCACCCGGTGGCCCATGGCGACCAGTTCGGCGGCGATCCGCTCGAGGTAGACCTCGGAGCCACCACCTTCCGGGTTGGTGGTGTCGCGCCAGTTGAGGAACAGGACGTGGCGTGTGGGGGCGACGGAGGGGTCCACGCTGCTCCTACCGATGAGTAAGTGAGCACGATCGCGCCACCCTAGGGCTGCCCGGCCGGTGGGCGCAATGGGTCGCACCGGCAGCGAAACTCGGATAACCGCTCGTCGATCGGGGTTTGCCGGCGACGGAAAACCTTGGCAGGGTGTGCAACGCAACCGCGTGCGGCGGCCGGCGTCCAGGTGGCGCCGCCCGACCGCCGCGATGGATTCCGACCTGCGCACGGACGCGCCGGTACGCGACGAGGAGGTGGCCGGCGGTGCTGCGCGACGGACTCGCGCCGGTGCGCTCCCTCTTCCGTCGCTCCCCGGTGGTGCTGCTCAGCGCAGCCCTGGTGCTGCTGTTGACCGGCTGGGCCGCCGTGGCCTACGTGCGAGCGGACCGGGGCGTGCCGGAGTGCGCCGAGCGGGTTCGGCTGCGGGTGGCCGCCGCGCCGGTGATCGCTCCGGCCCTCGACCGGATCGTGCGGGCAAGCGTCGGTCGGCAGCCGTGCGTGTCGATCGACGTGCAGGCCCGGGAGTCCGCCACCGTGGCCGGGGACCTGGCCAACGCGGTGGACGTCGCCGACGCCTGGCTGCCGGAATCCACGTTCTGGCTGCGCCGGGCCCGGGCTGGCGGGGCCTTCGAGGTGCCTGGCGAGGGCACCTCGGTGGCGAGCACCCCGGTGGTGCTCGCGGTGACCGAGCCGACCGCGCGCCGGCTGGGGTGGCCGGCGAAGCCGGTGACCTGGGCGTCGCTGATCGGCCCGAAGGCCCGTCCGACTCCGGTGGGAGTGCCGGACCCGGCCGCCGACCCGTCCGGGGTCGCCGCGCTGCTCGGGGTACGCGCGCTGGTCGCCGGTGAGCGGCAACCGGCTGCCGCGATGGCGGCCGTGCTGCGCCGGCTCGCGGGCGAGACGTTCTCCGCCGGCGAGGGCGGGGGCGTCCTGGCGCCTGGGGGCGGGCTGGCCAACAGGGCCCAGGCGGTCGCGGCCAGCGAGCAGGCCGTGCTCGACCACAACGCGCTGGCCGGCTCGAACAGGTTGGTCGCCGCGTACCCGGAGATCGGCGTGCCGTCGCTGGACCTGCCGTACGTGGTGCTGCCCGCCGCGCGTGGTCACGTCCGGGATGCGGCCGCGGGCTTCCTGACCAACCTGCTCACTGTCGAGTCCCGGGACACGCTGCTCGGGTTCGGCTTCCGGACGGCGTCCGGCTTCCCTCCGGCAATTCCCGACGACGGTCGACTGCGGGCCGAGGAGCGCCGACCGGTGCCGTTGCCCGCCGAGGAGACGGTCACCGAGGTGCTGAACGGCTGGAGCGGCGTGCAGCGCAGCGCGCGAATCCTCACCGTCATCGACGTCTCCGGCTCGATGGCAGCCCCGGTGCCCGGCACCGGCGAGACCCGGCTCGCGGCGACCGTGAAGGCCGCCCGCGAGGGAGCCGGTCTGCTGTTGGACAACAGCGAGCTGGGTATCTGGGTCTTCTCCACGAAGGTGGACGGGGACCGGGACTACCGGGAGATCCTGCCCGTCGCCCCGCTGCGCGCCCAGCGTGCCCGGCTCGCCGACCGGTTGGCCGCCGTCCGGGTCAAGACCGGCGGGGGCACCGGGCTGTACGACGCGACGTTGGCCGCGTATCAGGACGCCCGGCAGCACTGGACGCCCGGCCGGATCAACCTGGTGCTGGTCATGACCGACGGGCGGAACGAGGACGAGGACAGCATCGGCCGGGCGAAGTTCCTGGCCGAGCTGACCCGGTTGCAGGACCCCCGCCGGCCGTTACCGATCATCTTCATCGGGCTGGGTCGGGACGTCGACCCGGACGAGCTGAACGCGATCGTCAAGGTCACCGGCGGCCGGGTGTTCCGTACCGAGCAGCCCAGCGGCATCCGGCAGATCTTCTTCTCCGCGCTCGCCGACCTGAGCTGCCTGCCGCCGGACTGCCGCCGATGAGCCGACCGCACGTCCGCCGGCTGGTACGCGGGGCGCCCTGGACCCCGCTGTCGCTGCTGCTGCTCGTCGCGATCGCCTTCGGGCAGCGGCCCGGCCAGGTCACCTTCGACACCAAGCTCGACCTGGCCGCGAACCCGATCCACTTCCTGAACCGCGCGCTGCACCTGTGGAACCCGGAGGCGACCTCCGGCGAGCTGCAGAACCAGGCGTACGGCTACCTCTTTCCGATGGGGCCGTTCTTCGCCGGCGGGCAGCTGCTGGGTGTGCCAGCGTGGATCACGCAGCGGGCCTGGACCGCGCTCCTGCTGGCGGTGGCGTTCTACGGGCTGCTCCGGCTGGCCCGGGCGTTGAACATCGGCACCGAACCGACCCGGTACGCGGCCGCGCTCGGCTACGCGCTCGCACCCCGGATGCTCACCGAGATCGGCGCCCTGTCCTCGGAGACGCTGGCCGCGGCGCTGCTGCCGTGGGTGCTGCTGCCGCTCGTGCAGGCCCGCCGGATCGGCTCGCCACGTCGGGCCGCGGCGCTCTCCGCGCTGGCCGTGCTCGGCATGGGTGGGATCAACGCGGCAGTGGTCGTGCTGGCCCTGCTGCTGCCCGGGATCTGGCTGCTGACCCGTCGCTGGGACCGGGCCCACCTGCGCCTGGTCGGCTGGTGGTGCCTCGGTGTCGTCGCGGTGTGCCTGTGGTGGATCGTGCCGCTGCTGCTGCTCGGCGAGTACAGCCTGCCGTTCCTGGACTACATCGAGTCGTCCACCACGACCACCGGGGTGGCCTCGCTCTTCCAGGCCGTCCGGGGCACCAACCAGTGGGTGGCGTACATCGTCCAGGGGGATCCGTGGTGGCCGGCGGGCTGGCTGCTGATCGACCACCCCGTGCTGATGGCGCTGACCGCGCTGGTCGCGTTGATCGGGCTGGCCGGGTTGGCCGGCAACCTCCTGCCGGAACGGCGTTTCCTGGTGCTCGGCTTCCTGGCCGGGCTGACCCTGCTCACCATGGGCTACGTCGGCAGCCTGGACAGCCCGCTCTCGGGGCCGGTCCGGGAGTTGCTGGACGGCCCGCTGGCCCCGTTCCGCAACGTGCACAAACTCGACCCGGTGCTGCGCCTGCCGCTGATGCTCGGCTTCGCGCACGGCGTGGACGCGGTGGTCACCCGGCTGCACAACGCCGCCGCCCGGCGCCGGCCCGGCATCCGGCTGCGACCGTTGGCGCTCGTACCGGTGCTGCTGCTGGTCCTGGGCGCCGCCGCGCCGGCCTGGCTGGGGCAGCTGCGACCCGGGCCGGGCTGGTCGGACCTGCCGCCGCACTGGCGGTCCGCGGCCACCTGGCTGGCCGACCGGGACGCGCTGGCCCGGACGTTGATGGTGCCCGGGTCCGGCTTCGGCCAGTACGAGTGGGGGCGCACTGTCGACGAGCCGCTCCAGGCGCTGGCCGGAGCACCCTGGGCGGTGCGGAACCAGATCCCGCTCGGCTCGGCCGGCAACACGCGGGTGATGGACACGGTCGAGACCGTCCTGGCCGGTGGTCGGGGGTCGGCCGGGCTGGCCGACTTCCTGGCTCGTGCCGGCTTCCGGCACGTGCTGCTGCGCAACGACATCGACCGGAGCCAGGTGGACGCTCCGCCGGTCGCGGTGCTGCGCCGTGCGCTGACCGACTCGCCGGGCCTCGCACGGGTGGCGACCTTCGGGAGCACGACCGCTGCCGGTCGCACGCCGGGCAGCCCGGTGGACGACGACGCCGGGCCGGTGCCGGCCATCGAGGTGTACGAGGTGCAGCGCCCGGTACCGGCCGCCTCGGCGGTGCTCACCGACGATGTGCCGACGGTCAGCGGCGGTCCGGAGTCCCTGCTGCCCCTGCTGGAACAGGGGCTGGTGGAACGGGACCGGCCGGTGGTGCTGGCCGGGGACCGCGTCGAGGTGGGGGACGAGCGGTGGATCGTCACCGACGGGCTGCGCCGCCGGGAGCGTGACATCGGCCGGGTGCGGGACAACGTCAGCCAGACGCTGACCGCCACGGAAGCCGGCCGGCAGGGTCGGGTGGCCCTCGACCTGCTGCCGTTCCCCGGCAAGCGGCACCAGACCGTCGCCACCTACCAGGGGGTGCGGGAGGTCAGCGCGAGCACCGCGACCAGCTTCGTGGACAACCTCGCCCCCGCCGACCCGTCGCACCTGCCGTTCGCCGCCGTGGACGGCGAGTACGCCACCGCGTGGCACTCCGCGCCGCTGGCCGGGCCGGTCGGCCAGTGGCTCCAGGTGGACCTGGACACCCCGCGCGCGGTGGACACCGTGTCGTTGGCGTTCGTCGACGACCTCGGGGTGGGCTGGCCGGTGACCCGGTTCCGGATCACCACCGACCGGGGCTCGGTGGACCACGAGGTGGCCGACACGCTGGGTGGGCACTCGTACTACACGCTGCCCGGATCCACCAGCCGCGTACGGGTCACGGTTTTGGGCGTCGCCGGGGAACGACGCGACGGCGGGGTCGGCATCCGGGAACTCACCATTCCCGGCACCACCGCCCGCCGCGCCCTCCAGGCGCCGAACGACCTGCCCAAGGGCTTCCACGGGCCGGTCGCCTGGTCGTTCAGTCGAGGCCCGGCCGACCGGTCCGCCTGTTTCCCGGCAGCCGCTCCCGGCACCGGTTGGGACGCGGCGGGCGCCGGGTCGGCGGGCGACACCGGACTCCGACCGGCCGGCTCGGTGGTGCGGTGCGACCGCTTCCTTGCGCGTGCCGGCGAGGAACCGCTCGGCGTCGACCGGGTGTTCCGCAGCACCACAGCGGGCAACTACCGATTGGCGCTCACCGCCGTGCCCCGACCGGCCGGTCAGCTCACCCTGACCGGCGTACCGGTGGTGGCCACCGTCTCCTCGTACCTGACCGGCGACCCGGCCGTCGCCGGCTACGCGGCCGTCGACGGCGACCCGGGGACGGCCTGGCTGGCCGACACCGGCGACCTCCGCCCCACGCTGCGGTTGCGGTGGCCCGGGCAACGACGCCTCGCCGAGGTGCGGCTACGGCCCGCGGAGCTGCCGGTCGGCTCGCTGCCCACCCAGGTCGAGGTGCGGACCCCGGGCCGCAGCCGGGTGCTGCCGGTCGCCGCGGACGGGACGGTCCGCTTCCCGGCTGTCCGGACGGACCGGATCGAGATCGTGGTCCGGGAAACCGCCACGCGGGTCGCCGACCGGCGCGGTAACGGCTGGACCGCCACCGCCGGCATCGCCGAGGTGGAGATCCCGGCGCTGGACGACCTGCTCCGCCCGCTGTCCGGCGGCACCCGGATCACCGAGAAATGCGGCACCGGACCGGCCATCGAACTGGACGGCTACCGCTACGAGACCTCGGTGGCCTCCACCCTCGCCGACGTGCTGGCTGGCCGGCCGGCGCCGGTCACGATCTGCGGCACCACGGGAGCGGTGGTGGACCTCCCGGCGGGAGGCCACCAGCTGGCGACCGTACCGTCGGCCGGTTTCGTGGTGCAGGACGCCACCCTGCGTCCGGAGGCGGCGGTGCCGGCGGCCCGGCACCGCGAGGTGACAGTGCTCGACTGGGACCCGACCGACCGGCGGGTCCGCGTGGCCGCCGGTGGCGCGGCGCTGCTGGTGGTGCCGGAGAACGCCAACGCCGGCTGGACGGCCACCCTCGCTGGTCAGAAGCTGGCCACGACCCGGGTGGACGGCTGGCAACAGGCGTGGGTGCTACCCGCCGGCGACGCCGCCGACGTCCGGCTGGTCTTCGCGCCGGACCGGACGTACCGGGGCGCTCTGGCGGCGGGTGCGTTCTCCGCGCTCGTGGTGTTCCTGCTGGCCGCGTGGCCGGTCCGCCGCCGCGCCGGGGTGGACCGAACGATTCCGGCCGAAGGCCCGGCGTGGGCGATCGGCGTCCTGCTGGTCGTGCTGCTCGCCGCCCTGGGCGGGGTGCTGCCGGTGGCGATCGTGCTGGCCGCGATGCTGCTGCGGCAGCTCGCCATCCGGGCGTTGCCGGTGGTGGTGCTCGGCGGCCTGGCGGTCGCCACGGTGACCGCGGTGGCGGGCCGGTTGCAGGGCCACGGGCAGGAGTGGGCGTACGGCCCGTGGGTGCAGGCGGCGATGCTTGTCGCGATCGGTGCGGTCACCGCGGCGGTGATCCCGGCACCCGGCACACCGGCCGCGCGAACGGCGGCGGGCGGGGACGAGCCGGCGACGGACCCGCCCCCGCAGCGGACGACTGTGGGCCCGGCGCGGCCGGAACCACGGACCAGGGACCAGGACGAGGACGGGACGATGGCGCGATGACCACAGCAGACGGGGTGGCTGACCGGGGGGCGTACCGGCGGTTCGCCACACTGGGCCGCTCGGTGACGCTGTTTCGGGCGTTCCTGGTCGAGCAGACCGACCCGGACCACTTCTACGGTCTGCTGGCCGGGGATTCGGTACGTCAGGTGGCGGGCTACACCGCGCTCGCCGGGCGGACCGTGCTGGACGTCGGAGGCGGGCCGGGGTACTTCGCCTCCGCCTTCCGCGCCGCCGGTGCCCGGTACGTGGGCCTCGACCCGGACGTCGGCGACTTCTCCGCCGCCGGGGACTCGGTCGCCGGCATGCTGCGGGGCAGCGGCACCGCCCTGCCGGTCCGGTCCGCCAGTGTGGACGTGACGTTCTCCTCGAACGTGCTGGAACATGTCTCCGCGCCGAGCCGGATGCTTGACGAGATGGCCCGGGTGACCCGGCCGGGTGGTGTGCTCTTCGTGTCGTTCACCCCGTGGCTGTCGCCGTGGGGCGGGCACGAGACGGCACCCTGGCACTACCTCGGCGGCGACCGGGCCCGCCGGCGTTACCAGCGGAGGATGGGCCGGCCGCCGAAGAACCGCTACCGCGAGACACTCTTTCCGGTCACCATCTCGGACGCCCTGCGCTGGGCGCGCGGCAGCGGTGACGTCGAGGTGCTGGACGCGCTGCCGCGTTACCACCCGTGGTGGGCCCGCTGGGTGGTCCGAGTGCCCGGCGTACGCGAGGTCGTGTCCTGGAACTTCGTGCTCGTCCTGCGGCGAACCGGTCAGGAACCGGGCGGCGCGGCGGAAAAACAGAGCTGACCGGGGGTCGCGTTGCAATGTGACCAGGTAGTAACCTCGCGGCCACATCACTGATCGATAGCGGCGAAATTAGCTCCTCCAGGGAGGAAACATGAAGCACCGCGCCATAGGTGCCGTGCTGTTCGGTGGCGGCGTACTGCTCCTGGCGTTGGCCGCCGGATTGGTGTTCGTCGTCAAGCCCGCGATGACCAAGCTGCCCTACGATCTGGAGGCGTCGACGTCCGTCGCCGAGGCGAAGGGTGCCACTTTCCTTCAGATCGCCAACGGCGCCATCGCGATCCACCAGGGCGATCTCAAGTCCACCGTCCTGGTCACACCGAACCGCGAGCAGACCGCCAAGCTCAGTGGCGACCTCAAGGGCGACACGGTGGTCTGGACGGTCGGTCAGACCGTCGACCGGACGGACACCAAAGAGCTGGTGAACGCGTACGGCGCCACGCTGGCGCTGGACCGGGTCTCCGGCGCGGCGGTGAACTGGGACGGTCAGTACCTCGACGACACCGGCACCCGGGAGAAGGTGACGTTCGCCGGCCAGGTCTACAAGTTCCCGTTCAACACCGAGAAGCGGAGCTACGACGTCTTCGACCGCGATCTGCGGAAGGCGCTGCCGGCCGAGTTCAAGGGCACGGAGGACGTCAACGGGCTCGAGGCGTACCGGTTCGAGCAGGTGATCACCGACCAGCAGCTGAACCTGGCCTCCGACCGGATGGCCCTGCTGCTGGGTGCCCTCGCCCCCGGTGCGACCCAGGGCAGGATGACCTACAGCAACACCCGGACGCTCTGGGTCGACCCGGTCACCGGGTCGTACGTCAAGGTGCGTGAGGTGCAGAGTAAGGCCCTGGTGCCGGATGTCGGCACCCCGATCTCGCTGCTCAAGGCCGACTTCACCTACAACGACGCCACCATCGAGGCGTCGGTGAAGCGGGCCAACGAGAGCCGTGGCCAGCTCACTATCCTCGGCGTCTACGCCCCGATCGGCGTGGCGGTGCTGGGTCTGGTGCTGATCGTCGTCGGTCTGCTGGTGGCCCGCCGGGGCGGGACCGCGCCGGCGACCGAGGCGCGTCACCGGGCCGACCCGATGCCCACGGGTGACCCGACGCCGACCCGGGTCGACCAGCCGGCGGTGCGGGACGACGAGCGCGAGCGGGAGGGCGGTCCGCTGACCGACGAGATCCCGCCGGCAACGACGAACTGGAAGTCCGAGGATCCGACGGTCCCGTCCCAGCGCTCGACGCCGGGCGGGGTGGAGCAGCGCTGACGCGCGTACGACCGGACGTATGACGAAGGGGTGGGCCGCACTGCGGTCCACCCCTTCGTCATGTCCCGCGACCTGCGCACTTTACATCCGTTACCAGATTGTAATCGGTCTATGCGGCTGTCACTCTCCGTCGCTCTGCCGGGAATGATCACCTGGTTTATACCCTTTTGAAACTCCTCTGTGGTCGATGGTCTCCACATTTCGTGACGGCGCGACACCGCGTGGGCGGCAGTGTGTTACCGCCGGGTAATCAAGGGGTTGTGAGCCGCGCCGCAACGGGTGCACGATCAGGCTCGATCGTTACCCGCCGGTAATAGATGACGGGCCCGGCGTGGGCCGCCGCCGCGAACGGCCGCCGCGCACATCCACCCGAGGAGGAACCCGTGCAGGATCGGTTAGACAATCAGGGTCGTACCCGGTGGCGGCGCTTCGCCGCCATGATGGTGCCCGCCACGGCGGCTGCCGGCGCCATCCTCTTCGGCATGTCGACCGGCGCGATCGCGTCCGACATCACGGTCTCCGGGCAGACGTTCAAGATCGGTGCCGACCGCCTGGAGGGCGACGGCTTCAAGCAGTACGGCGGCATCGTCAAGGAGAAGAGCAAGGACGGCAAGGACGGGCAGGTGCATCCCATCGCGCTCTCCGAGATCAGGAGCGCCGACCTGTACAACCTCTGCCAGTCCGTCCGCGCCGACCTGCCCGGTACGGACGTGGTGCTCACCATCAACGCCGGCGAGGGCAAGCAGCCCGCCCACGCCGAGGACCTGCTGATCGCGATGGACTCGCTCGACGGCAACGCGACGTTCACCAAGATCCAGATTGGTCGGGATGCCACCGACCTGAACCCGACGGCGCAGGAGGGTTCGTTCGGCCAGAACGCCGACCACGTCACCATCACCAACCTGCAGCAGGTGTCCCGGTACACGACCGCGGCAACGTTCAACCTGGTCGGCCTGCGGCTCAAGGTCAACGTGGGCGACGACGCCAAGGGCAAGGAGTGCTTCTGAGCTGAGCGCGGCCCGCGGTGACCGACCCGCCGCGGGCCCGCCCCATCCCCGTCCCCGCTCCGCCAGGAGGAGTACGTGACAACCGCCAACCCGTCCCATGTCCGGCCGAGCAACGCGGCCCAGGCGTGGCGGAGGTTCCGCCGCTGGCGACGGAGCCGGCCGTTCTGGGGCGGCCTTTTCACCATCCTGGCCGGGGTGGAGATGTTCGCCTCCACCCGGATGACCATCAACGGCCTGAGCTTCCACAGCGGAGCCACCGGGCTGCTCTCGCTGCTGATCCCGGTCATCCTGGTGACCTGTGGCCTGCTGCTCTGGTTCACTCCGGCGCAGCGGCTGTTCTACTCGATCGTCGCGGCGGTCACGGCGGTCTACGCGCTCATCGGGCTCAACCTCGGCGGCTTCTTCGTCGGCCTGCTGCTCGGCATCGTCGGCAGCGCGCTCGCCTTCGCCTGGACGCCGACCCGACCGGCGTCCGCCGCCCCTGACCCGGCCGCTACCGAGCCGACCGCCACCGAGCGGTCTGCCAGCGACCCGACCGCCGCTGACCCGGCTGTCGTCGAGCCGGCGGGCACGGGTGAGGCGCCGCAGCACCCGGACGAGCACCGACCCGAGCGGGGCGCCGACTCCGCACCGGCCGGGATCGCCCCGGCCGACGCGACCGACGGCCGGACCGGCTCTGTGGCGGACCCCGACGCGGGCGCGTCCGGCCGTGCCGTTGATCCGCGTACCTTCGGTGTCGCCCTGGTGGTGCTCGGCCTCGCCACCGCCGGCCTGGCCGCCCAGCCACGGCCGGTGCAGGCCGCCCCGACCCTCCCCGCCGCGACCGTCTGCCCCACCCGGCCGGCGACTCCATCGCCCACTCCGAGCGCGCCGACCGCCACACCGGCACCGAGCGCGAGCCCGCACCGGGACGGCAACGTCGTCACCGACATCCTGGACGGGATCGGTGACCTGCTCACCGGCGGCCACCGCCGCGACGCCGCGACACCGTCGACAAGCCCGACCGCCACGCCCTCGGCGAAGCCGACCGCCACACCGACGGCCCGTCCCGGGTCCACGGCCTGCCCGGCCCCAGGCCGGCCGGGCCGACCGGGCGCGACGACGCCGGGTTCGGCGAAACCCGGCAGCGTGGAGCCGGGCAAGCCGCTGCCGCGCATCGCCGACGACCCGACCCTGCCCAGGGTGGCGCAGACACCGTCCAAGCTCACCGGGTCCTCGGTCCGGATGACCGAGCTGCGGTTCGAAGGCGTCACCGAACTGGACACCGAGAAGGGGCACCTCAAGGTCCTGAAGTTCAGCATGCGGGAGGCGGTGACCGAGGACTTCCTGCTGCAGGCCGACGGCCCGCAGGGGCGCAGTCAGCGGTACGCGACCGACCGGCTGACCGTCAGCGGAGACGTGGCCTTCTACGCCACCCGGTTCGTCGGCCGCCTGCTCGGCATCAAGATCACGCTGACTCCGGACCTGCCGCTGCCGAACGGCCTCCCGGTCACCTCACCCATCCCGATCACGTTCACCGACCCCGTCATCGACCTGGCGTACGTCACCAGCAACACCCTGACGGCGAGGCCAGCGCTGGCCCTCACCCTCGCCTGAGTGGTGGGTGGTCGACCGGACCGGGCGCGGACGCGACGGGTGCCGGCGGCCGGCCCGCCGGCACCCGGAGTCGTCGACGGGCTCAGAGCCGGGCCAGCGCCTTACGCAGCGGGTCGAGGCCCAGCGCGCCCAGGTCCAACGCCTGCCGGTGGAACTCCCGCAGGTCGAAGTCGGCGCCCTTGCGGGCCTTGGCGTCCTCGCGGGCCTGCAACCAGATCCGCTCACCCACCTTGTACGACGGCGCCTGCCCCGGCCAGCCCAGGTAGCGGTTCAGCTCGAAGCGCAGGTTCTCGTCCGGCACCCGGCAGTGCGCCCGCATGAACTCCCAGCCCAGCTCGGGCGTCCACCGCTCGCCCGGGTGGAAGCCGAACGGGTTGTCCTTCGGGATTTCCAACTCCAGGTGCATGCCGATGTCGACGATCACCCGGGCGGCGCGCATCGCCTGGCCGTCGAGCATGCCCAGCTTGTCGCCCGGGTCCTCCAGGTAACCCAGCTCGTCCATCAGCCGCTCCGAGTAGAGCGCCCAACCCTCGCCGTGCCCGGAGACCCAGCAGAGCAGCCGCTGCCAGCGGTTGAGCAGGTCGGCCCGGACGGCGGTCTGCGCCACCTGAAGGTGGTGACCGGGCACGCCCTCGTGGTAGACCGTCGTCACCTCCCGCCAGGTGGAGAAGTCGGTGATGCCCTGCGGCACCGCCCACCACATCCGACCCGGCCGGGAGAAGTCCTCGCTCGGGCCGGTGTAGTAGATGGCTCCGTCGCTGGTCGGCGCGAGGCAGCACTCGATCCGGCGGACCTGCTCCGGAATGTCGAAGTGGGTGCCGTGCAGCTCGGCGATGGCCTTGTCGGCGAGCGCCTGCATCCAGTCGCGGAACGCCTCCTTGCCCCGGATGGTCCGGGCCGGGTCGGCGTCCAGCGTGGCCACCGCCTCGTCGACCGTCGCGCCCGAGCCGGCGATGCGCCCGGCCACGACCCGCATCTCCGCCTCCAGGCGGGCCAGCTCCGCGAAGCCCCAGGCGTACGTCTCGTCCAGGTCGACCTTCGCGCCGAGGAAGTACTGCGAGGCGAGTTCGTAGCGCTCCCGGCCGGCGGCCTGCTTGTCCCGACCGTGCGGGGCCAGCTCGGCCCGCAGGAACTGGCCGAACTCGGCGGTCGCCGCGGTGGCCGCCGCCGCGCCCCGGCGCAGCTCGGCGCCGAGCGTGCCGTCCGCGCCCAGTCGTTCGACCAGGCCGTGGAAGAAGTTGTCCCCGGTCGGGTCGGTCCAGGTGTCGCACTGCTTGGCCACCTCGACGAGCTGCACCTTCGAGCTGACCCGCCCGTCGGCGAGCGCCTCGCGCAGCGTGGTCTTGTAACCCTCCAGCGCGCCGGCCAGGCCGTTGAGCCGGGCGGCGATGTTGGCCTGGTCGTCGGCCGTCGCGGTCGGCATCAGGTCGAACACCATGCGGACCTCGTGCAGCCCGCTCTCGATCACGCTGATCTCGCTCGTCGTCTCGCCGGCCTCGTAGCGGGCCAGGTCGAGGCCGAGCCGTTCCTGCATGGCCTCCTTGGCGGTGCGTTCCGCCTCGGTGTCCGGCTCGGTCACCTCAAGCTCGGCGAGTGTGCGGCGGGTGAGGTCGGCCTTGGCCTGGTAACCGTCGGGGGAGAGGTCGTCGAGCTGGTCGTCATGGCCGGCGATGCCGACGTAGGTCGCGCCGGTGGGGCTCAACGGCGCCCACTCGGCCACGTAGCGGTTGGCGAGTTCATCAATTCGTCCCACAGTGCGACACTACGTGACCACCCCGCCTGGATGTCGACGACGTTTGTCGTGTTCAGGTGCCAGATCCAGAGGGCGGAAAGCCGCGGGACTTTGTCGTACCCGTCCGGCAGACTGTCAGGAGTGACCACCGACATCGCTCCTGACAAGGCGCCGTTGCGTGCCTGGCTGCCGGGCTTCTTCGCCCTCGCCGCCATCTGGGGTTCCAGCTTCCTGTTCATCAAGGTCGGCGTGGCCGAGCTGCACCCCGTCCAGCTGACCCTCTACCGCGTCGTCGCCGGCGCGCTGACCCTGCTTGTCGTCCTCGCGGTGCTGCGCGACCGACTGCCGCGCGAGCCCCGCGTGTGGGCGCACCTCTTCGTCGTCGCCGCGTTCGGCGTGGCCGTGCCGTTCACCCTCTTCGGTTACGGTGAGCAGCGGGTCGAGTCGATGCTCGCCGGCATCTGGAACGCGACGACGCCGCTGATCGTGCTGCCGCTCGCGGTGCTGGTGTTCCGCACCGAGCGGTTGACCGTGCGCCGCGCGATCGGCCTCGGGCTGGGCTTCCTCGGCGTGCTCGTGGTGCTCGGGGTCTGGGAGGGCATCGGCGGGGCGCACTTCGTCGGGCAGTTGATGTGCTTCGGCGCGGCCGCCTGCTACGGCGTCGCCATCCCGTACCAGAAGCGGTTCGTGGCTGGCAGCGCGCACTCCGGCCTGTCGCTGTCCACGGCGCAGTTGCTGCTCGCCGCCGTCCAGCTCGCCGTCGTCACGCCGTTCGTCGCGGGTGCGCCGCCGTTGCCCACCGAGCTGTCGCCGAAGGTGGTGGCCAGTGTGCTGACCCTCGGTGCGCTCGGCACCGGGCTCGCCTTCGTCATCAACATGCGCAACATCCGGGTGGCCGGTGCGAGCACCGCCTCCACCGTCACGTACCTGATTCCGATCTTCGCGGTGCTGATCGGCGCCGTGGTGCTCGACGAGCGGCTCAACTGGCACCAGCCGGTCGGCGCGCTCATCGTGCTGCTGGGGGTCGCGGTCGCGCAGGGCCTGTTCGGCCGTCGCAAGCCTCGCCCGGTGGTCGGCGTCGGCGCGCCCGCCGCGCCCGCCGCGCCCGCCGCCGAACCCGCCCGTAGGTGACCCCGACCGGGCCGCTGGTCAGGCCCGGCCGTGTGTCCACTCCACCAGTTGCTCGGCCGACCAGGTGTTGACCACCCGGTCGGCCGGGACGCCGCAGCGGGTCGCCCGCTCGCAGCCGAAGCGCTGCCAGTCGAGCTGACCGGGCGCGTGCGCGTCCGTGTTGATCGCGAAGCGGCAGCCCGCCTCCAGGGCACGACGGATCAGCCGCTTCGGCGGGTCCTGCCGCTCCGGCCGAGAGTTGATCTCAACGGCGGTGTCGTGCTCCGCGCAGGCGGCGAAGACCGCGTCCGCGTCGAAGTCGCTCTCGTTCCTGGTCCGCGCCCGGTGCCCCCGATCACCCGGGCCGGTCACCCCCGCCGGCCGGGACGACACCATCCGCCCGGTGACGTGACCGAGAATGTCCAGGTGCGGGTTGGCGACCGCCGCCAGCATCCGCCGGGTCATCTTGGCCCGCTCGTCCTTGAGGCCGCTGTGCACCGAGCCGACCACCACGTCCAGCCGGGCCAGCAGCTCGTCGTCCTGATCGAGTGAGCCGTCGGCGAGGATGTCCACCTCGATCCCGGTCAGGATCCGGAAGCCCTCGGGCAGCGCCGCGTTGACCTGCGCCACGTGGTCGAGCTGCCGGCGCAGCCGCTCGGCGGTCAGCCCCCGCGCCACCGTTAGTCGGGGCGAGTGGTCGGTCAGCACCAGGTACTCGTGGCCCAGCTCAACCGCGGCCAGCGCCATCTCCTCGATCGGGGAGCCGCCGTCAGACCAGTCCGAGTGGGTGTGGCAGTCGCCGCGCAGGGCGGCGCGCAGCGCCGTGGCCTCGGCGTCCAGGTCGCTGCCCTCGGTCGCCACCAGCCGGCGCAGATAGACCGGTTCCTCGCCGGCCAGGGACTCCGCCACGCAGCGGGCCGTCACGTCTCCCACGCCCGCCAGCTCGGTGAGCGTGCCGTTGCCGGCCCGCTCGGCCACCTCGGCCGTCGGGAGGCCGGCCAGCGCCTTCGCCGCCGAACGGAACGCCCGCACCCGGTAGGTGGCCTCGTTCGCACGCTCCAGCAGGAACGCGATCCGGCGCAGGTCGGCAATGGGGTCCCGGGCGCTCATCCCACCGAACCTAGTGCGTACGAGCCGCGTCAGGGAGCCTTCGGGCAGCCGTGTTCGCGCTGCCACGCGGTCACCTCGGCGGCGGGTTCCCGGTTGCCGCCGCGCCGCCACGAGTCCAGGTAGCGCGCCGGCCAGAGCACACCGCGCCGGATCCACCACCCGTCCTTGCCGGTGCACGGCGGCGAGATGCCGAAGTGCACGTGACAGACGTTGTTCGCGTTGCCGGTGCGGCCCACCTTGCCGAGCTGCTGCCCGGCACGGACCCGAACCCCCGCCTCGATGCCGGCGCCGACCACGCTCAGGTGCGAGCCGTAGTAGCGCACCCCGTCGTCGCCGAGCAGCGACACCGACAGGCCGCCGTTGTCCGGGCCCTGCGGCCCACTCTTGGAGTACCGGTCGACACGACTCACCTCCAGGACCTTGCCGTCGGTCACCGCCACGAACGGCTCACCGCAGTCGGCGAACACGTCCGTCGCCGGGTACGCCCCGTGCGTCGTGTGGTAGTCCACGTTGTCGGCGCGTACCGGAAAGACGTGCCGGAGCCCGGCGCGGGGTGCGGTCGGCGACGGCCTGGCCGACGACGGCGTCGGGCTGGCCGGGCGGGTCGTCGGCGTGGCCGTCGGCGCCGCCGGCTGCTCACCGGTCGCCCAGACCGCCGACGGCGACGCCGCGGCGCCATCCGGCGGCACCCCCGGCCGGGTGGTCGCGCAGCCGGCGGCCAGCACCGGGGCGAGCAGCAGCAGGATCGGGTACGCCGGACGCACGCGGCGACCGATCGTCGGCGAGGGCATTCGGTCATCCTGACAGACCGGTACCGTGGGCACGAGCGACGCGCGTGAGGGGAGGGCAGCCGATGACCATCGCCCGACCCGACCCCGTCCCGGATCCCGGGCCCGCCCGCCCGGCGTCGCGTACCCCGTCGGGGCTCTTTCCGGCCGGGCCGCCGACCAGACCCACCTACCGCGAACCCCACCCGGTGACCGGCGGCGGTGTCGCCGCCGGCGGCGGCGCGGCGGCTGCCTGGCTGCTGCTGTTCGGGATGCTGGGCACCGACGTCGCCAGGTACGCGTGGTGGACGGTGGTGGCCGGCCTGCTGGCCTGGCTGACGGCTCTGGTGCTGGTCCGCTACGGCGATCGCGGCGTGGCCACCGGGGTGGCCATCGTCACCGCCGGTGGTTGGAGCATCGCCGCCGCCGTGGTGGCGGTCCGCTGGGCGACCAGCGGTGACTGGCCGCTGTGGTGAGCGTGTTCCGACCGGCCCGGATTCGGGGGCGGACGACTGCGCCGCGTGCCCGGTTGGCTGCGTAGCGAACGCCGTCTTGACGTGGCTGTCGAGACTCGGCACCCTCGGCACTATGGCCTGGACCACCCCGCGGCAGGACCCGGATCGCAACCGCCGCCGCCTCCAGTTGCTCGCCGAGTTGGCGGGCGCTCGGGCGGTACGCCAGCGCAGCCGGCCGCAGCGACAGCGCACCGAGCGTCTGCGCCAGCTCATCGCCACCCGCCGTCGGGTAGCCGGCTGATCCGACTTTGTCAGGTTTGGCTGGCGTCTCGGGGCGTTGACCGGTCGCCTGCCGATCCGACCGGCTAACGTGCACCCTTGACGAGTCGGCGCTGTGCCGAGGGCTTTTGGGGGAACCGTGTCGTACTTCGCTGCGGCCGTGGTGCGTGACGACAGTGGCTGGACCGCCGCCGAGGTCAGCCTGCGGGGCGCCACCGACATCGATGAGGTCGCCGACCGGCTGCGCGACGTCGACCAGGAAGCCGACGTGTCGCTGCTGTTCGTCGAGGCCGACGATGCGTACCTGGTGATCCTGCGTCTCGACGAGGGCGAGGATCTGCGGGTGTTCGGCTCGGACTCGGCGTTCGCCGAGGAGTCCCGGCTGGGTCAGCTGCTGGTCGGTGACCTGAAGACGTCCGTGACCGGGCTGGACGGCGACGACGAGCCCCGCCTGGCCGCCGGCGGCGACGACGAGAGCGAGCAGCCCGCCGTCGATCCGGAGGCCGATCCGGTGGGCGACGCCGACCTGCTGGCCAACCTGGGCATCTCGGCGCAGAAGCTGCTGACGCTCTGCGGCACCGAGGGGATGCTGCCGGCGGACGTCACCGCCGAGATCTGTGAGGTGCTCGGATGTGCCGACGAGGTCGAGGAGTTGCGTGAGGTCTGACCCCGCCGGGTCGGCAGCACGCGGTGGGATCGTTCCGGCGGGTGGCGCGGAGCCGGCCGACGCCACCGATCCGCTGTTGGAGGCGATCCGGCCGGGGCAGCCGACGCCCGGCGCGGTGGGTCGAGCCGGGCCAGGCGCGCATGAGGAGCTGGCCGACCCGGGTGACCTCGGCCGGCGGCAGCGGCACGAGCTGTGGATGCGCCGGGCCCTGGAGGTCGCCGTCACCGGCCCGACGGTCGACGACGCGGGCCCGGCCGACGTGGACGACGTGCCGGTGGGCGCGGTGCTCTACGGTCCGGACGGCACCGAGCTGACGATCGGGCGCAACGAGCGGGAGTTGACCGGCGACCCCACCGCCCACGCCGAGGTGCTGGCCCTGCGCCGGGGCGCCGAGCGCGTCGGTCGGTGGCGACTGGACGGCTGCACCCTGGTGGTCACCCTGGAGCCGTGCACCATGTGCGCGGGCGCGCTGGTGCTGGCCCGGATCTCCACCGTCGTCTTCGGCGCCTGGGAGCCCAAGACCGGCGCCGCCGGCTCCCTGTGGGACGTCCTGCGCGACCGCCGGCTCAACCACCGCCCCGAGGTCTACGGCGGCGTGTTGGAGACCGAGACCGCCGCCGTCCTGCGCGCCTTCTTTCGCTGAGGCTGCCGCGCCCCCGTCCGCTGTTTCGGCCGCCGGCTGGACGTCGCGCGGCCGGGGGAGGCCGCGCGCCAATGAGCCGTATGACTCAGAGGAATATTTATGACTCTGAGTCATACGGCTCTCGGCAGTGACACCGCCCCGCCGGGACGGATCAGGCGATGATCGTGTCGAGCGCGATCTCGACCATCTGGCTGAAGGTCTGCTCGCGCTCCTCCGAGGTGGTCTTCTCTCCGGTCTTGATGTGGTCGCTGACGGTCAGCACGGTCAGCGCGCGGGCCTTGAACCGGGCGGCGATCGTGTAGAGCGCCGCTGACTCCATCTCCACCGCCAGCACGCCGTAGTCGGCGAGCGTGTCGTAGAGGTCCGGCCGGTCGGTGTAGAAGGCGTCCGCCGCCAGGATCGGTCCGACGTGCATGCTGATGCCGCGCCGCTCGGCCACCTCGACCGAGGTACGCAGCAGCCCGAAGTCGGCCACCGGGGCGTAGTCGATCAGCCCGTCGAAGCGCATCCGGTTCATGTTCGAGTCGGTGGACGAACCGATCGCCGCGACCACGTCGCGCAGTTGCAGGTCGGTGCTGAGGGCGCCGCAGGAACCGACTCGGATCAGCGTCTTCACGCCGTACTCGTTGATCAGTTCGTGGGCGTAGATGGAGGCGGACGGCATGCCCATGCCGGAGCCTTGGACCGAGACCTCGACGCCGTTCCAGCGGCCGGTGAAGCCCAGCATGCCGCGAACCGTCGAGTAGCAGGTGGCGCCCTCGAGGTAGGTCTCCGCGATCCACTTGGCCCGCAGGGGGTCACCCGGCATCAGGACCCGCTCGGCGATCTCGCCCGGCTTCGCGCCGATGTGCGTACTCATGGCAAAGATCCTGCCAGGCCGGCCCGAGCGATACCGGTTCGGCGTCCGAACCGGCGGTCCTGTACCCTCGTCGGCGGTGGCGTGTCCGAGCGGCCTAAGGAGCACGCCTCGAAAGCGTGTGAGGGTTAACGCCCTCCGAGGGTTCAAATCCCTCCGCCACCGCTCGTGAAATGCAGAAACGCCCGGTCGATCCGTGAGGATCGACCGGGCGTTTTCGCGTCAGAGCTGCTGCTGGCCGCCGTCGACGAACAGCTCGCCGCCGGTCATGAAGCTGCTCTGGTCGGAGGCGAGGAAGAGCGCGGCGTTGGCGATCTCGTCCGGGTGGGCCATCCTGCCCATGGGCACGCCGGAGGCGATGCCCTTCAGCAGCCCGGGGGCCTCCTCGGGGCTGGCCGCCAGGCCCGCGAGGCCGGGGGTTTCGGTCGAGCCGGGCACCAGGGTGTTGACGCGGATCTTCCGGCCCATCAGCTCGGCGGCCCAGGTGCGGCCGAACGAGCGGATGGCGGCCTTGGAGGCGGCGTAGACGCTGAACGCCGGAATGCCGCTGACCGCCGACGTCGAGCCGGTCAGCACGACCGAGGCACCCTCGTTGAGCAGGGGCAGCGCCTTCTGCACGGTGAAGATGGTGCCGTAGACGTTGGTGTCGAAGGTGTTGGCGACGTGCTCGACCGTGATCGAGTCGAGCGGGCGGAACTCGCCGCTGCCGGCGTTGGCGAACACCACGTCCAGCCCCGCGCCGCGCTCCTCGATCGCCCGCATCACCCGGTCCAGGTCGTCGAGGTTGCCGACGTCGCTGACGATGCCTGTCGCGTTGGCGGCGGAACGCTTTCGCCCAACCCACCGCGTACGAGGTCGTCGCCACTCTGCTGCGCGAGAACGTGCTCGCCGTGACCCGGCCCGACCGGCCGGCCGGCTGCCTGTCGATCCAGGGCGGCACCGCCTGCTCCGGCGAGAACGCCGCGGTCGCCGGGTTCCTCGCCAGCAGCCGCCTGGCCGGTGAGCTGGCTCTCGCCGACCGGTTCACCCGCGCCGTGGCCGAAGGCGACCTACCCGCCGACGCCGATCCGGCCGCGCTCGCCCGCTTCGTCATGAGCGTCACCGAGGGGCAGGCGATACACGCCGCCGCCGGGGTCGCGCGGGAGGACCTGCGTCAGACGGCGGAGATCGCGCTCGCCGGCTTCGCCGCCGTGTCCGGGGCGCGGCCCCCCGCATCCGCGGACAACCCGGCCTGAACGGTCACGGTCGGACGAGCACCGCCACCCCGTCGAGGAGCCGTTGCAGCCCGAACTCGAAGAGGCTGTCGACGTTGAGGTCGATTGCCGACCGGCGGGCCAGCCCTCCAATGTGGTGGAGGGCCGGCCCGCCGCCCGTCACGCAGTTGGGGCGGTGCCGTCCCGGTGGGTCAAGCGGTACGAGGCATCGACGGCATCCGTCTCCAGGATCACCGTCACCGGACCGGCGGGCAGGGTGCAGGTGATCGTCCGTTCGACGGCCGAGCTGCCGGGGCCGCAGTACCGGATGCCCTGGCTGTCGAAGACCGACATGCGGGCGTCACCGGAGCCGGCGGTACGCGTCCACGTGAAGCTCTCCCGGCTGGCGCGCTGGTCGGCCGGTACTGTGTAACAGACCGCGAAGTGGTCCGCTCCGGTGTTCACCGTTGCGCCGGCCGCGTCCCCCGGCAGGACCGGGCAGGCCGGCGGCCCGTCGGTCCGGGCGAAGCCCACGGCGTACGAGCTGGTGGGGGATCCCTCATCCGCGGTGAGCAGCACGGAGAAGGGTGCCTCGCCGGTCAGCTCACAGCTGTACTGACGCAGCGAGGAGTAGTCGCACACCTGCTCGCCGGCGGCGTTCAGCACGCTGATCTCCGGTGAGGTCGCGGCCGTCACGTCCCCGGCCAGCAGCTCGGCGACGTGGGCCCCCGCCGGACTGGGCAGCTGGAGGCAGTTGTGCTGCCCAGCGGCGTCGAACCCGCCCCGGTGCGGGGCGTCCTGCCAGCCGGTGTCGGACACCGGCGTGCAATCCGACGGCTTCCACGGCAGCAGCGCGACGGCGTAGCGGAAGTCAGTGTCGATCACCGTGCCGGTTACGCCCCCGCTGAGGACCATCGTGTACTTCCCCGCCGCGGGGACCTCGCACCAGGTGTCGGTGCAGACCTTGATTCCGGCTGAGTCGTAGACGGTGGCGTACGACCGGTAGTTCTCCCCGTCCACCGCCGTGACCCGGTACACCCCTGCGCTGGGAAGGTCCAGGGTCCGGCAGCGGATGCCGCCGAGGGCGCCGGCCGGTGCCGAGTTGTACGTGCCCGGGGTGATGGTCGGGCAACCGACCGCGTCGGAGAGTCGACGGACCTGGACCTTGTACGTGAGGTCCACGCTGTCGGCGTCCCAGTTCGCCAGGTAGGAGACGACGCGGTAGGTCCCGGTAAAGGGCAGTACGCACCCGTCCTGCTCCGACCAGTCGGTACACAGCACCGCACCCTGCTCGTCGACGATCGAGGAGGAGACGTCGTTGTACCGGTCCGGGGCCCGGTAGACCATGACCCGCTCTCCGGCCTCGCCGTGGAACGGCTGGCAGTTGGTCTGCACCGCCGAGGTCTGGTGCACCGTCAGGGCCGGCTGGTCCCAGTTGAGTCCGGTGGGGGCGGCGCAACCTTCGGTCTGGTCGAGGCGGGCTGCCGCCACCCGATAGGTGACCGGCTCCCAGTTCCAGTTCTGCGCCACCAGCGTGTAGGCGCCGGCTGCCGGTACCGCGCAGGACCGCGAGGAGTCGTACTCCGTGCACACCACCTGTCCGGCGTCGTCGTACAGCCGCCAGTCGAGGTACTGGTTCGCGTACTGGTCCAAGCGGACGATCAGTCGGCCCGGAGTGGTGACCCGCAGCGACTGGCAGCCGATCCCCTGGTTCGGTGGCACGGTGCCGGTCCCGACCGCCGCGCCCGGGTCTCCGAACGCGGTCAGCGGCAGCGCCGGGCAGCCGACCGACTGCGAGATCCGGGGCATCTTGAGGGTGTAGGGGGCCTTGTTGCCGTAGGTCTCCTCCAGGAACAGCCGGTACGGTCCGGCCTCGCGGAGGGTGCACTCGGTGGGGTAGCGCACCGAGCAGACCGGCTGGAACTGGGCGTCCAGGATGTTGCCCTGGATGTCCTCGACGCCGCCCGGGTCGGCGAGGTGCAGGACCGTGCCGGTGGGCTGCTTGAAGGTGAAGCAGCGGGCGGCAAGGCCGACGGGCAGCGTGCCGCTGCGACCGGCGGAGGCGAAGGAGAAGAAGCTCGCGGGCAGGCTGACGCAGGTGGACGGGGTCCGCATCGACTCGGCCGACAGCGAATAGGCGCCCTTGCCGGTCCCGTAGTCGAGCGTCACCGTGACCGTGTAGGTGCCGGCAGCGCCGAGCTTGCACTCGGTGAGGTACGGACCGACGTAGCAGATGGTGGTGCCATCGCCGCCCTTGACCTGTGCGCCGACACCGTCACCGGAGACCTCGCGGAGCCGGATGAACAGGGTGTCCTGGTCAACCGTCGAGGTGATCGTCCACTTCTGCTGTGCGGCGCCGGCGATCGACGCGCAGTTCTTGACCTGGCCCAGCGGGAGATGGCCGCCGCAGGCGGCCGAGAGGCCAACGACAGTCGTCGGACCCGCGGTGGCCCGGCCGGGGGCGGGAGTCGTGGGTGCTGGCTTCGAGGGTGCGGTGACGGCGGGCGGTTGCTCGGTCGTCAGTGTCGGTCGCGGCGACGGCTGGGCCGTCGGGGCGGCGGTGGCGGGGCCGGCCAGCAGGCCCGCCCCCGTGAGGCTCAGGGCCGCCACGGCGGCCCACCTTGCGAGGTGTCTCCACCATGGATCGGACGCGTTTGTACGCACGATGTCCCCCCGTGTTGTGTCGCGCGATCTGCGCGAGCGAGGGGATAGTTTCACGATGGTCGATCGCGGACAATCGGCTTGTCGGGTCGGACGGGGCGGGTCGTTCAGCAGGGGGCCGCGCCCTCGTCGAAGAGGCGGCGGGCCCAGTCGGCGTACCCGGCGATGGTTTTTCGGACCGTGCGCCCGTCGTGCAGGAACAGGTACGCGCGGTCGCCGCTGCGGGCGAGCAGTCCGTCGAGCCGATGCGTCCCCTGTGGAGCGGGCAGCCGCGTGACGGACGGGTAGCGGGCCCAGACCTCGTCGATCGGCGAGCCGGCGGTGATGCCCTCCGGTGTGCGCATCGGGTCACCGACCCACAGCAGCACCAGTCTGTCCTCGATGAAGACCGGGCTGACCGTGTCGTGGCCGGTGAGCACGGGCCCGCAGGCGTCCTGGTCGGTACGCAGGACGCCCCGGCGGGTCAGCTCGGCCTCGGTGTCGCCAAACTCGATGTTGCGCAGGCCGTTCAGGTCGATGATCTCGACGTTGCCGGCGGGCCGGTGCGGTGGCATCGGGCCGGGTGGTGGCGTCCCGCTGCCCGCGATCGAGGCAGCAGTCAGCAGCATGGCAATAAACGCTAATTGTCGCAATTTCATGGAATCCCCCAGTCCCCCAACGGGACGGGGCCGCTCAGGTTGCTGGCCAGCGCCGGATTACTGGTTTTCCCACTGTTCGACCAGCTCGTCCCAGTAGTCGGCGCTGAGTCGCCGCCGGCCGTGCGCCAGCCAGCCGTCGGTGTTGCGCTCCAGATGCAACCCCACCTCGGCGAACGGGTCGATCCACGCGCCCCGCTCGACGCCGAGCTGAACCAGCGCCGCGTTGATCGGCCACTTTTCGCGCGGCGCGTCGAGGACGTCGTCGAAGCTTGGACCCCAGGACAGGGCGCCGCCCAGCCACACCGCCGCCGACTGGTGGCCGACGCCACCGCCGAACTCGGCCTCCACGTACGCCACCGGCCCCGACCGCGACCAGCGGGCCAGCAGGTCGGCCAGCGCCGGCGACAGCACCAGCTCGAACGGGTGCGCGGTGCTGCGGTCGTCGGTCGCGTAATCCGGCAGCGAACCGGTCAACTCCACCACCAACTGCGGGGTGATCGGCAGCAGCGCGAAATCCTGCCGCAGCTCGCCGAGGACCGCGTGATCCAGCTCGGCGGTCTGCTCGCGGAGCAGGTCCACGTCCGCGACCACCGCGCTGAGCTGGTAACCCATCGAACCCTCCGCCGTCCACAGCCTGTGGATAGAACATGTGTACGACGGTTCTCCGGGTGCCGCCGGTCCCTGGAACGGTACCGGTGTTGCCGGTGATCCGAAGCGGTCAGACCCGTTCCGGCGGCACCGCGACGGCCGCGCAGATCTTGGACAGTTTCCGTTCGGCGCGAACGGAAACTGTCCAAGATCTGCGGCGGTGAGCCCTCTGCGGGCGTCAGGCGCGGCGGGCGAGCTGGGTGACGAACGCGCGCCAGGCCGTCGGCGCGAAGGCGAGCGCCGGGCCGCTCGGGTCCTTGGAATCCCGTACGCCGATCACGCCGGGCAGGTTGTCGGCGACCTCGACACACGCGCCGCCGTTGCCGCTGCTGCGGCTGCTCTTGCGCCACCGGGCGCCGTTCAGCTCCATGTCTCCGCCACTTCCGTCATCAGATCGACCGACTGCCAGTGCGACAGCGCCTCGCCGCGCACGTTCTCCCATGCCGCCATCATGGCCGCGATGTCGTCGGGGTCGCTAGCCACTTGTCCCTGAAGCTGGTTGTCCAGGTAGCCGGCGACCCGATGGTCGTGGCTGTGCGCGATCACGAACGGCCCGTTGAGGCCGGCGTACGCGCCGACCGCGCTGGGCACCACGTGCACCCGGATGTGCGGCTCCGCGCAGGCGGCGACCACGGCCAGCAGTTGCTCGCGCATGGTCGCCCGGCCGCCCACTGGCCGGCGGAGGATCGCCTCGTCGATGACGGCCGTGAACTGAGGCGGGTCGTCCCGCTTCAGCACGCCCTGCCGGTTGAGCCGCACGGTGAGGTGCCGCTCGATTTCGCTCGGCGGGATCAGACCCGCGCCGCCGAGGACCGCGCGGGCGTACGCCTCGGTCTGGAGCAGCCCCGGCAGGACCGTCGATTCGAACCAGCGCAGCGACACCGCCTCGCGCTCGATCTCCTGCCACGGACGAAACCAGATGGGGTCACGACGTCTTGAAGTGTCCGGCCAGATGTCCGACACGTCCTTGTGGAGGGCTTCCGCTGCCGCGAACCGGTGCCGAGGATGCGGGATGCGGCCCTCGGTCAGCCAGCGCGCCACGGTCTTCGGGTCGACGCCGACGGTCTCGGCGAGCGATTCGGTGGTGTGCCCGGTGTCGTTCAGTGCCACCCGCAGCGCGTCGTTCACGGCCCCTCCATCGGATGTCTCGAATATCTGAGAACCATATAGCTACGCCCTGTATCTGCCCGGTGACGCGCCCGAGGGTGGTTGCAGAAGACGGCGTGGCCGGTGGAGGCGCAGCAACCCGGCGGTCGGCGTCAGTCCGGGGTCGCCCCGACGCGGAGGCGGGGTGACTCCCTCCACCAGCGAAGGAGGCTGACTCTTGCCCCGCCGTCGCCACCGGAACCACCTGCCGATCCGACCCACCTGGCGATGTCAGGCGTGCGGCATCGCCTGGCCCTGCTCGCCAGCGAAACTGCGACTGCTCGGGGAGTACCGGCAGGACCGGCTGGCGTTGACCATCTACCTGGCGACGCTCCAGGCCGAGGCCGGTGAACACCTCCGGGACGTCGACCCGGCCCGGCTCACCGAGCGCTTCTTCTCCTGGACTCGCGCCCGGGGGTGAGAGTCTGGGCACGGTACGCGCCGCCGTGGACCTCTGCCGGCCCGCCGACGGGAGGTCCGGCGGGCGGTCTGGCTCCAGATCTTGGACAATTTCCGTTAGCTCCGAACGGAAACTGTCCAAGATCTCGTCGTTTCGGCGCGCGGGCCAGCCGCGCCAGCCCTCGAAGACGCGGCCGCAAAGCTCGCTCCGCCGGTCAGGGTCGCCAGATCACGATGTCGATGTCGCGTCGTCGCTCGGCGAAGCGGCCGTCCCGCGCCGTCGCCGTCAACAGCTCGCGCAGGTCGGCCTCGAACGCGGGCCGCCGATCGCCGAACAGGTGCGGTGCCGAACTGGACAGCGAGAACACCGCCGAGACGACCTCATCTACCGACCGTTTTACGACCATCCCCTGCTCGACAGTCAGTCGGGTGGGACCGGAGAAGCCCGCCGCCAGCATGATCTCCCCCTCGCCCCCGGGGGTGCCGGAGGGCAGTGCTCCCTGACCGGCCCGGCGAATTGGCCCCAGGTAGCGCGCGACCAGCTCGGTGATCTGCGGCCAGGGCGGTCGCGGGTAGGGCAACCTGTCGTCGTTTCCGGTCACGCCCTGATGAGTGGTGGCGCTGACGTGGACCCAGGCCCCGTCGGGCGCGAGCATGTCGCGGACTCGCCGGGCCACCAACGGCCGGTCCATCCAGTGGAACGACTGGGCGAACGTCGCCACCCGGAACGTACCCAGGTCGGCCGGCAGAGCCTCGGCGCGCAGGTGCCGCCACTCGACGGCGGTGGCCCCCGACTCGGCGGCTCTGCGCTGCGCCTCGGCGAGCATGTCCCGGTCGGGGTCGACCCCCACCGCCGCCTCGAACAGCGGCGCCAGCAGCAGCGTCAACGACCCGGGGCCACACCCGACGTCCAGGAGGCGACCGGTGCCATCCAGGTCGAGCGCCGTACGGATGGCGTCGACGAGTTCGGGCGGATAGGGCAGCCGGCCCACGCTGTAGTGGTGCGCGCTGCCCGCGTACAACGTCTCGTCCCACTCCCACGCGGTCTCGGCCATGGCGTCGATGAGACCACAGCAGGAACGCCCAGCCGACCTGTTATCGGTCTGCTGGGCGTTTCTGCTGCTCAGGCGAGCGGAGGATACGAGATTCGAACTCGTGAGGGTGTAAACCCAACACGCTTTCCAAGCGTGCGCCCTAGGCCTCTAGGCGAATCCTCCGCGAGCCAGGATACAGGCCCTTGCCGGCCGGGCCACCCCACCACCCCCTGAAGATCGACGAGCCGTCGGGTAGGGTTGGCGTCACCTCCCGTGCGGCGGTATCTCGTGAACCTCCCCAGGGCCGGAAGGCAGCAAGGATAAGCGAGCTCTGCCGGGTGCACGGGAGGCCTTTTTGTCTCCGGGGCCTTGATCCACTCCAGGTCGCCGATGTGGGGCTGTTCTGGGCCGTGGATACCGCCACGTCGCCGAGATGGAGTCGATCAAGCGCGGCAACCCGGGGTAACCCAAGCTGCCCGGCGGGGTGGGTGGTCACCCGCGCCCGACCGGCGCAGAATGGCTCGGTCGAGAGGAGGCGGGACGAGTGACGCTGGCGCTCTACCGCAAGTACCGGCCACGTACCTTCGCCGAGGTCATCGGGCAGGAGCACGTCACCGAGCCGTTGTCGCAGGCGTTGCGCAGCGGCCGGCTCAACCACGCCTACCTCTTCTCCGGCCCCCGTGGCTGCGGCAAGACGTCCAGCGCCCGGATCCTGGCCCGCTCGCTCAACTGCGAGCAGGGCCCCACCCCCGAGCCGTGCGGCAAGTGTGAGTCGTGCCGCTCGCTCGCCATCGACGGCGCCGGCTCCATCGACGTGATCGAGATCGACGCGGCCAGCCACGGTGGTGTCGACGACGCCCGTGAGCTGCGCGAGCGCGCGTTCTTCGCGCCAGCCAGCAGCCGCTTCAAGATCTACGTGATCGACGAGGCGCACATGGTCTCGACCCAGGGCTTCAACGCCCTGCTCAAGCTCGTCGAGGAGCCCCCGGAGTACGTCAAGTTCATCTTCGCCACCACCGAGCCGGAGAAGGTCCTCGGCACGATCCGGTCGCGGACCCACCACTACCCGTTCCGGCTGATCCCGCCGAAGATCCTCCGCCCGTACCTGGAGCAGCTCACTCAGGCCGAGGGCGTCGCCGTCGAGCCGGCGGTCTTCCCGCTGGTGGTTCGCGCCGGTGGCGGCAGCGCCCGGGACAGCCTCTCCGTGCTCGACCAACTCATCGCCGGCGCCGGCCCGGAGGGCGTCAGCTACGCCCGCGCCGCCGCGCTGCTCGGGGTCACCGACGCCGCGTTGATCGACGAGATGTGCGACGCGCTGGCCGCCGGTGACGGCGCCGCCGCGTACGCCACCGTCGACCGGGTCGCCGAGGCCGGGCACGACCCGCGCCGGTTCGCCTCCGACCTGCTGGAACGGCTGCGCGACCTGATCGTGATCCAGCAGGTGCCGGACGCCGCCGCGAAGGGCCTCATCGACGGCCCCGCCGACCAGATCGAGCGGATGGCCGCCCAGGCGTCCCAGCTCGGCCCGGCCACGCTCTCCCGCTGCGCCGACATCGTGCACGACGGCCTGGTGGAGATGCGCGGCACCACCGCGCCCCGCCTGCTGCTGGAGCTGATCTGCGCCCGGATGCTGCTGCCCGGCGTGGACGACTCCGCTGGCGGCCTCCTCCAGCGCCTCGAACGGATGGAACGCCGGCTCACCCTGGGCGGCACCGACGCGCCGTCGGCCGCCGCCGGTTCCGCGTCAGCAGCCCAGCAAGGGGTACGCCCACAGCACGCCCCTCCGGTCCCGGCTGCCGCCACCCCGGCACCCGCCAATGCCCCGACCTCAGCACCGCCGTGGGACGTCGACCCGACCGCGTCCCCGACCCCGGGCGCGCGGGCCGCAGACACTGCGGGCTCGGGCGTTGTGGGTTCGGGCGTTGTGGGTTCGGGTGCTGCGGGCTCGGGCGCTCGCGTTCCCGGCGTACCGGCCGCGCACGCGCCCTCGGGGGCCGACTCACCGATTCCGGCCTCGCCCGGTGCGTCGGCCGTCGCCGCGTCGACCTCCACTGATCCGGCCGCTGCACCCGTCTCGCCGGCCCCGCGTCGCGTGGTGCCGCCGTCGGCCGTGCTGCCCGACCCGGCGACACCCGTGCCGCCTCGCCCCGGTGCGCCGGCCGCCGCGCTGGACGCGGTGGCCGTTCGCCGGGCCTGGCCCGACGTGGTCGGCAAGGTCAACCGGACCAACAAGCGGATCGCCGCCCTCATGCGCGACGCGGTGGTGCGGGAACTCGACGGCGACATGCTGGTGCTGACGGTGAAGTCCACCGTGCTGGCCAAGATGATGGCCGACCACTCGGCGGTGCTCACCGACGCGCTCTACGAGGAGCTGGGCGGACGCTGGCAGATCCGCTGCGAGGTGGCCGGCGAGCGGGGTGGCGTGTCGCTGTCCGGCCCACCGCGCTCCCAGCCGGCCGCGCCGCCCCGCCCGACCGCTGCCGCGCCGGCACCGACCGCGCCGACCTCGGCCGCTCCGACCGCTGCCGCGCAGCCGTCCGCGCCGGCCGCTGCCGTGCCGGCCGCTGCCGCCCAGCCGTTCGCGCCGACCCCGACCGCTCCGACCTCTGCCGCGCAGCCGACCGCGCCGACCCAGGCCGCGCCGACCGCGGTTGCGCCGACGTCGGCCTCGGTTGCCGCGCCGGCCGCTGCCGCCGCGTCGCCTGCTTCGGCGGATGTCCGACCTGCCCCCACGAACACATCGCCCAACGTGTCTCCGGCCTCGACGAACACGGCCGCCGCGGCTGGCTCGACGAACACCCCGGCGGCTGCGACACCTGACGACGAGGACGACTGGCCGGAGGCTGCGCGCCCCGGTGGCAATGCTCCCGCCGCCCAGGCGACGGATGACGACGACTGGCCGGAGGCCGCCCGGCCGGGCGGTACCGCCGTGGACGACCGCGACTCCGCCTCGGGCGGCTCCTCCGCACCCGTGTCGACCAGCGTGAACGGCGCCGACGCGGCCCACACCAGATCGAACGGCGCGGCGAACGGTGCCGGCCCGGGGGCGAACGGTGGCGGCTCCGGCGGCTCCGGCGCCGTGACCGGTCAGCCGGACGCACGGGCGGCCAACCCGACGCCGGCGGCCCGGCAGCCGGCGGCAGCCGGTGGCGCACCGGTGAGCAGCGCCATCGCCGCCGCACGAGCGGCGGCGGCGGGGCGCGGCGCGCGTACCGCATCGGCGGCCCGGCCCGTCGCGGACGCCGAATGGGCGGGCGAACCGCCTTACGACCCGGACTTCGACGGCCCGCAGCGCGGTAGGCGCCCGGGTGGCGCGGCACCGGCGGCGGTACCGACCTACGAGGGGTTCGACCCGGGCGACGAACCGTTGGACGAGGTCATCGACGAGAAGACCGCCCGGGAGTCGAGCGAGGAGCAGGCGGTACGGCTGCTCCGGGAGACCTTCGGCGCCGAGAAGATCGACGAGGTGGACGCCCGCTGACGCCCTGCCCCGTCGATCATGAAGTGGTGTGGCTCTCGGCCGACACCGCGGCCTCCTGAGCGACGGGGCCGGGCGGGGTTTCGGCGAGCAGGGCGCCCAGGCAGCAGGCCCACACGGGGAAGGGCAGCACTGCTACGCGTTCCATACCGCCCACTCCGATCCCGAAACCCTGCTGGGCGAAGAACAGCACGGTCCCCGCAAGCGCGGTCAACCCGGCGGCAAGGGTGAGCGCTCGCCACCGGCCGAGCACCGTGGTGTGCGGCGCGAAGCCGGCGAGGAGCAGCCCGACGTTGCCCAGTCCCATGATCAGGAATGCGCCGAGGACGTGCAGGTTCTCGTCGACGTCGGCCGGGTAGCGGGCCGCCAGGGCGTACCCGCCGGCTGCCAGCAACAGCAGCGTCTGCGCGGAGCGCACCACCGCGCCGCGACCGAGCAACCGCCAGGTCAGCAGGAGCCCGGCGGCGAGCAGCACGGCCGTGGCCAGTGTCGCGGCGTTCATCAACGGGTGCCAGGGGGAGCAGACGTACCGGGGTCGGGTGGTGTCCCAGATGCCGCAGTGGACGTTGCCGAGGTCGCTGATGTTGTGGCTGGCCCAGCTGTAGGCCGGCCCGCGCCAGCGCAGGCCGGCGACCAGGCTGGCGACGAGGAAGACCGGTGCGGCGATCACCCAGCACAGTGCGCCGACCCGGCCCGCGGGGTTGAGGTTCATGCTGTCGAGCAGACCAGCGCGGTGGGTGCCGACGCACTACCCCCAGATGGCCGGTTCGGGGTGGTGCCAGCCATACCTCGCAGGTCGTTCGGGCGGGCGGCTCGTCGACGGCTGTGAACCGGGTCATCCCCGGTCCGCGTGGAGGAGCCGGCATGGCCCGGCGTGGGCGGACGCACCGGGCGGGGCGGGGTCGGTCCCAGCGGTTAGGCTGGTCGGCGGCCGAGCAGACGAGTGCGAGAAGGAGCCATCCGTGCGCCCAGGTGGACAGCCGAACATGCAGCAGATGCTGAAGCAGGCGCAGAAGATGCAGCAGCAGATCGCCGCCGCCCAGGCCGAGCTGGCCGAGGCCGAGCTGACCGGCACGGCCGGCGGAGGGCTGGTCACCGCGACCGTCTCCGGCTCCGGTGACCTGAAGGCCATCAAGATCGACCCGAAGGCCGTCGACCCGGACGACGTGGAAACCCTCGAAGACCTGGTGGTCGCGGCCGTGCACAACGCCGCCGAGGCCGCGCGCGAGTTGACCGAGCGCAAGATGGGTCCGGTCGCCGGCGGCATGGGCGGCCTCGGCCTGCCCGGTTTCTGAGCCGGCAGATGTACGAAGGCGCCATCCAGGATCTGATCGACGAGCTGGGACGACTGCCGGGCGTGGGCCCGAAGAGCGCCCAGCGGATCGCGTTCCACGTCCTGTCGGCCGACCCGGCCGACGTCAACCGGCTGGCCGGCGCGCTGCGCAAGGTCAAGGAGCTGGTGCGCTTCTGCACGACCTGTTACAACGTGGCCGAGTCCGAGCAGTGCCGGATCTGCCGCGATCAGCGCCGCACCGACGAGGTGCTGTGCGTGGTGGAGGAACCCAAGGACGTGGTGGCCATCGAGCGGACCGGTGAGTTCCGCGGTCGCTACCACGTGCTCGGCGGCGCGATCAATCCGCTGGAGGGGATCGGCCCGGACAATCTGCGCATCCGGGAGCTGCTGATCCGGCTCGGTGGTGGTGCGGTGCGGGAGTTGATCCTGGCCACCGATCCGAACACGGAGGGCGAGGCGACCGCCACCTATCTGGCGCTGATGGTGAAGCCGATGGGGATCGCGGTGACCCGGCTGGCCAGTGGGCTGCCCGTCGGCGGCGATCTGGAGTACGCCGACGAGATCACCCTGGGCCGGGCCTTCGAGGGCCGCCGAGCCGTCTGATCCCGTACGCCGTCAGGGCTGTCGGCGGCCGATACAACTGAGGTGATCCGGTGGGTCCGTGCGACGAGCGCGGGCCCACCGGCGTACCTCGGGGAGGTGGCGTGTGGCGACGCGGCGGCCGGCCCAGCGGTCCTGGGCTCCGGCGGTGCTGGTGGTCGTGCTGGCCCTGGTGATCGCGGGCGTCATCGTGGCGATCGAGGTGGGGAGCCGGCGACTGGCCGCGGACACCCGCGCGGAGGAGGCCGGGGCCGAAGCCGCCGTGACCCGTGACGCCCAGGCGTACGCCGCCGCGGTGGTCGCCACCGGCGACCCGGCGCCGACCGACGAACGGTTGGCGGTGGTCGCGGAGGGTGCCCGGGTCGAGGTTCGGGAGGTTCGCCGGACTTCCGGCCTGGTGGTGGCCGTGTACGGTTCCGCCCCTGTCGGCACGTTGTTCGGAGCGAGCAACGTGACCGCCTGCCACCGCGTGACCTTCCACGACCTGGGTACCGCTGCGGCGGGTTCGGCCGTCGAGCGGCTGGCCGACTGCCCACCACCCGTGGCCTGGCCGTCGCCCTCCTGACGCGCCCCGAGTCGTCGACACCCGGCGTCGACGGCCGGCTTCGTGGCGTCGGGTTATGTGTCGCTCTATGTATTCGCCGTGCCGTCGACTGTCAGACGTCCGCGCAAGGTGTCGGCTTGGTAGCGATTGCCTGACGGCCGTTCCGCTTCCGGTGTTACATGTCATAGCCTCCCGCACACGGACCGAGCCACAGCTCGGCGTGGTCATGCGCATGACAGAGGTGAGAGATGCAGGCGAGAAGGCTTAAAACGGCCATGGCCATCGCGGCCGTAGCCGCTCTGGCGGTCGGCGCGGCCGGCTGCGCGAAGAGCGAGCGCGACGGCGACAGTGGCGAGGCCAAGACTGGCGGCACCTTCATCTTCGCGGGTGCCGGTGACCCGAAGAACTTCGATCCGATCTTCAACGATGACGGTGAGTCGTTCCGGCCGGTCCGGCAGATGTTCGACACCCTGGTGAGCCACAAGCCGGGCACCGCGGAGCTGCAGGGCGGCCTGGCCGAGAGCTGGGAGCACGACCCCGACGGCAAGGTCTGGACGTTCAAGCTCCGCCAGGGTGTGAAGTTCCACGACGGCACCCCGTTCGACGCCGCGGCGGTCTGCTTCAACTTCGACCGTTGGTACAACATGAAGGGCGCTGCCGCCCAGTCCCAGATGATCTACTACATGGACGTCTTCGGGGGCTTCGCCAACAACGAGAGCCCGGACGCCGGCAAGCCGATCTACAACAAGTGCGAGGCGAAGGACGGCGGCACCGCAGTCGTCACCCTCAACCAGTACAAGGGCGCCTTCCCGGGTGCGTTCGCGCTGACCTCGCTCTCGATCGCCAGCCCCGAGGCGCTGAAGAAGTACGACGCCAACACGGTGAAGCAGAACGGCGACTCGTTCGAGTACAGCGCGTTCGCCACCACCAACCCGGTCGGCACCGGCCCGTTCACCTTCGGTGGCTGGGACAAGGCCAAGAACGAGATCACCCTGAACCGCAACGCGGACTACTGGGGTGACAAGGCCAAGGTCGACAAGGTGATCATCAAGGTCATCAAGGACGAGAGCACCCGCAAGCAGGAGCTCCGCGCCGGCACCGTCCAGGGCATCGACTTCCCGGCCCCGGCCGACCGCAAGGCGCTGGAGGGCGAGGGCTTCCAGGTCATCAACCGCCCGGCGTTCAACGTCCTCTACCTGGGCCTCAACCAGAAGAACCCGAAGCTCAAGGACCTGCGGGTGCGCCAGGCGATCGCCTACGCGCTCAACCGCCAGCAGCTGGTGCAGACCAAGGGCCCGGGTGGCGCCAAGGTCGCCGACGAGTTCATGCCGGACACCGTGCTCGGCTACGCCCCGGACGTGCAGAAGTACGAGTACAACCCGGACAAGGCCAAGCAGCTCCTCAAGGAGGCCGGCGCCGAGGGTCTGACGCTGAACTTCTACTACCCGCCGGACGTCTCCCGGCCGTACATGCCGAACCCGCAGGAGATCTTCACCGTCCTCGCCAACGACCTCCAGGCCGTGGGCATCAAGGTCAACGGTGTGCCTCGCCCGTGGAACGGTGGCTTCAAGGACGACGTGCAGCAGTTCGGCAAGCAGGACCTGCACATCCTCGGCTGGACCGGTGACTACAACGACCCGGGCAACTTCGTCGGCACGTTCTTCGGCCGGGCCAAGGTCGAGTTCGGCGACCAGTCGATGACCGAGATGTTCGACGCGATCACCAAGGCCGACGGCACTGTCGACGACGCCGGCAAGAAGGCGGCCTGGGAGCAGGTCAACCGGGACATCGCCGCCAAGTGGCTGCCGGCCGTGCCGCTCTGGCACGCCCCGCCGGCCATCGTCGTCACCAAGGACGTCAAGGGCATGGTGGCCAGCCCGTTGACCGACGAGCGATTCAACACGGTCAGCGTCAGCAAGTGACGTCCCTCGGCTGAGGCCGTAGGCGTGATCGGCCCGGGTCCGGGGTTCCTCCCGGCCCGGGCCGATCCGCGATTCATCGAGAGTCTGGTGTGTGAGAGATGTTGCGAGTCATAGTCCGCCGCCTGTTGCAGCTGGTGGTGACCCTCATAGCGCTGTCGGCGCTGATCTTCATCTGGCTGCGGAACCTGCCCGGTGGCCCGGTCGAGGCGCTGCTCGGCGAGCGGGCCACGCCCGAGCGCCGCGTGCTGCTGACCAAGGCGCTCGGCTACGACCAGCCGATCCTGGTGCAGTACGGCAAGTTTATGCAGCGAGTCGTCACCGGCGACTTCGGCAACTCGATCCGGACCGGTGACCCGGTCACCGAGGTCATCAGCCGCGCCTTCCCGGCCACCATCGAACTGGCCCTCGCCGCGATGATCATCGCGGTCGGACTCGGGGTGCCGCTCGGCTACCTCGCCGCTCGCTGGCGCGGACGATCGCTGGACAACCTCACCATCGCCGGCACCCTGCTCGGCATCTCCATCCCGATCTTCTTCCTGGGCTATCTGCTCAAGGACGTCTTCACCCAGAACATCCACTGGTTCCCGCCGTCCGGACGGCTCACCACGGGTCTGGACAACACCCACGTCACCGGCTTCTTCGTGCTCGACGGCCTGCTCACCCGGGAGTTCGACGCCAGCGCGGACGCGCTGTGGCACCTGATCCTGCCGGCGATCACGCTCGCCACCATCCCGCTGGCGGTGATCGTGCGGATCACCCGGGCCAGCGTGCTCGACGTCCTCAACGAGGACTACGTGCGGACCGCCGAGGCCAAGGGCCTGCGGCACCGCACCATCCGCGGCCGGCACATCCTGCGCAACGCGCTGCTCCCGGTGGTCACCACCATCGGCCTGCAGACCGGCGCGCTCCTCTCCGGCGCGGTGCTCACCGAGAAGGTCTACAACTGGGGTGGCATCGGCACGCTGATCACTGACTCGATCAGCGGCGGCCGGGACTACCCGGTGCTCCAGGCGATCATCCTGCTCGCGGCGCTGGTCTTCGTGGTGGTCAACCTGCTGGTCGACCTCTCCTACGCCTTCATCGACCCCAGGGTGCGTGTGCGATGAGTGACCCCATCACCCAGGCCGGAGCGCCGACGCCCCGCAGCGGGGACGACAAGCCCCGCCCCGGCATGAGCGAACGCAGCATCGGCGTGCTCGGCGACCGCAAGAAGGCACGACTGGACGAGTTGGCCCGCGCCAGCGCGTCCGACCGGGGCGGCATCAGCCTCGTCCGCGACGCCGTGCGCCGGCTGCGGCGCAACCCGGTCGCCATCGTCGGCGCCAGCATCGTCGGACTGTTCGTCCTGGTGGCGATCTTCGCCCCGCTCATCGCGCCGCACGACCCGGTGCAGCGCTTCGAGGAGCTCACGAAGAACCTCACCGTGGACAGCATCCCGGGCGCCAGCGGTGACTTCCCGCTCGGCTCCGACCCGCTCGGCCGGGACTTCCTGACCCGGATGATCTACGGGGCGCGGCAGACGCTGTTCGTGGGCGTGCTCGCCACCCTCATCGGTCTGGCTCTCGGTGTGCTGATCGGCGCGGTCGCCGGCGCCTTCGGCGGTTGGGTCGACGTCGTCCTGATGCGACTCACCGACGTGATGCTGGCCCTGCCGAGCCTGCTGCTCGCGATCACCCTGGTCGCGATGGCCAGCCGATCGAGCCAGTGGACGGTCATCTTCGCGGTGGCCATCGTCAACGTGCCGATCTTCGCCCGACTGCTGCGCGGCTCGATGCTTGCCCAGCGGGAGAGCGACCACGTGCTCGCCGCCCGCGCGCTCGGCGTCAAGGAGCGCAACATCGTGCTGCGGCACATGCTGCCCAACTCACTGACCGCCGTGATCGTGCAGGCCACCCTGACCTTCGCGGTGGCCATCCTGGACGCCGCGGCGCTCTCGTTCCTGGGCCTCGGCGACCCGGACATCAACCGGGCCGAGTGGGGCCTGATGCTCGGCGTGGACGGTCAGCGCTACTTCGAGGTCCGTCCGGAGCTGGCGTACTACCCGGCGCTCGCGATCATCGTGGTCGCGCTCGGCTTCACCCTGCTGGGTGAGGCGATGCGCGAGGCGATCGACCCGAAGAACCGGCGGTGACCGCGGTGCGCGCAATCAGCACGGCCGGCGTGAGCCGGCGAGAGGAAGTGACCCGATGAGCCTGCTCGACGTCCGTGACCTGAGCGTCGTGTTCCAGCGGCGGGGCGAGCGGCCCTTCACCGCCGTCGACAAGGTCAGCTTCACCGTGGAGCCGGGGCAGACCGTCGGCCTGGTCGGTGAGTCCGGCTGCGGCAAGAGCGTGACCAGCCTGGCCATCATGGGCCTGCTGCCCAAGCGGGGCAACAAGGTCACCGGGGAGGTGCTCTTCGAGGGCACCGACCTGCTGAAGCTGCGACCGGACGACATGCGGGACCGGCGCGGCCGGGAGATCAGCATGATCTTCCAGGACCCGTTGTCGTCGCTGAACCCGGTCATCCCGATCGGCGTCCAGGTGGCCGAGGTGCTGGAACGCCACCAGGGCCGGGACCGCAAGCAGGCGCTGCGGGAAGCACGCGACCTGCTCGACGCCGTCGGGATTCCCGACCCGCAACGGCGACTCAGCGAGTACCCGCACCAGATCTCCGGCGGCATGCGCCAGCGCGCGCTGATCGCCATCGCACTGGCCTGCAAGCCTCGGCTGCTGATCGCCGACGAGCCGACCACCGCGCTCGACGTGACCATCCAGGCGCAGATCCTCACCCTGCTCAAGCAGTTGGTCGACGAGACCGGCACCGCGCTCGTGATGATCACGCACGACCTGGGCGTGGTGGCCGGGCTCTGTGACACAGTCAACGTGCTCTACGGCGGCAAGGTCGTGGAGCGGGCCCGACGGCACGAGCTGTTCGCGCACGCCCGGCACCCGTACACCCACGGGTTGCTCAACTCGGTGCCGCGGCTGGACTCACCGCGCGGTGAGCGGCTGCACGCCATCCGCGGGTCGGTCTCCGACAACATCCCGTGGACCGAGGGGTGCGCGTTCGCCCCCCGGTGCGACAACGTCGTGGACGCCTGCCTGGAGGGGCCTCCGCCGCTCGAACCCACCGCCACCGGCGGCGACCTGCGCTGCAACAACCCCGTCTCCGAGGAGGTGGCGGCCCGATGACCGAAGAGACCACCCCGCTGATCGAGCTGCGCGACGTCAAGGTCCACTTTCCGATCAAGAGCGGCCTGCTCTTCGACCGGACCATCGGCTACGTCTACGCCGTCGACGGCGTGTCGCTGAGCATCCGCAAGGGCGAGACGTACGGCCTGGTCGGCGAGTCGGGCTGCGGCAAGTCGACGCTGGGCCGTGGCCTGCTCCGGCTCGTCGAGCCCACCGACGGCGAGATCGTCTTCGACGGCACCGACGTCCGCTCCCTCAAGGGCGAGGCGATGCGGCACGCCCGCCGCCGCATGCAGATGATCTTCCAGGATCCGCTCTCCAGCCTCGACCCTCGACAGTCGGTGGAGTCGCTGCTCGTGGAGGGCCTGAAGGCGCACGGGCTGGCCGGCGACAAGGCCGAGACGAACCGGCGGTTGCGCGAGACGCTGGAGGCGGTGGGCCTGCCCGCGTCGGCTCTCAGCAAGTACCCGCACGAGTTCTCCGGTGGCCAGCGCCAGCGAATCGGCATCGCCCGGGCCCTGGTGCTCAACCCGGACCTGATCGTCGCCGACGAGCCGGTCTCCGCACTGGACGTGTCGATCCAGGCGCAGGTGCTCAACCTGCTCGAGGACCTGCAGAACGAGCGCGGCCTGACGTACCTGATCATCGCGCACGACCTGGCGGTGGTCCGGCACATCGCCGACACGGTGGGCGTCATGTACCTGGGTGGTCTGGTGGAGGAGGCGTCCAGCGACGACCTCTACCGCGAGCCGATGCACCCGTACACCCGGGCGCTGATGTCCGCGGTGCCGGTGCCCGACCCGGTCGTCGAGGACCGTCGGGAGCGCATCCTGCTCGCCGGCGACCTACCCTCGCCCACCAACCCGCCGTCGGGCTGCCGGTTCCACACCCGGTGCCCGTGGGCGCAGCCGACCCGCTGCGCCAGCGAGCGGCCGGCGCTGCGCGACGTGGTCGGCGGGCACCGGGTGGCCTGCCACTTCGCCGAGGACATCGCCGCCGGCCGGATCCGGCCACACGAGGTCGAGGTGGAGCTGGTGCGCCCGGCCGAGGGCACCGGCCCGCTCGACCCGCCGGGTGAGTTGATCCCGACGCCGTGACGACACAGTGCGGTGATCCGGCGCCGTGATGCCGCAGTGAGGTGATCCCGACGCCGTGACGAGACCGGGGGCCGTCCTGCCACAGGACGGCCCCCGGTCTCACGGGTCGACGGTGCCCGGGTGTGGCGTCAGCCCTCCGGGCGGTGCAGCAGGGCCACCGCCACGGCGTGCACCGCGTCCAGCCCCGCCGGGTCGGCGAGCGGCACCGAGCCGCCGGTCACCGCGTACCACTCGTCCGCGTCCTTGTACTGCACCCGCAGCGTGACCTTGCCGTCGGCGTACTCGGTGCGCAGGGTCAGCTCGCCGGTGACCACCCCGACCTCGTCGGTCATCACCCCGCCCGGACCGGGCACGATGTCGGCCGTGCGGCTCTGCGGGCCACCGGCGCCGTCGGAATCGGCGACCATGCCGGCCCCCGGCACGGCGGCCGAGGGTTCGGCGCTGCCATCCGCCGTCATGCCCGCCGCGGCCGGGCCTGTGTCACCCTTCGCCTCGCCGCCTGTCACGGCTCCCTCGCTCATCAGCAGCCCTCCAGCATGTCGGTCAGGGCGGCCTTCTCGGCACTGGTCACCGTCAGCCGCCAGTGGTGCTTGACCGCCACCCAGTCTTTGGCGTATTGGCACCAGTACGACCGGTTCGCCGGTTTCCACTGGGACGGGTCCTGGTCACCCTTTGCCCGATTGGAGGACGCGGAAACCGCGAGGAGCTGCGGTCGGGTCGTGTCGTTGGCGAAGTCGCCGCGCTTCGCGTCGTCCCACTCGTCGGCGCCCGAGCGCCACGCGTTGGCCAACGGCACCATGTGGTCGATGTCCACGTCGGAGGGATCGGTGGCGCTGCGACCGTCGTACGCGCTCTCCCAGCGACCGCCGACGACGTTGCAGCCGGACAGCTTCACGTCCTTGCCGTCGCGTTGCAGGATGCTGTCCCGCACGTCGCAGTTCTTACCCGTGTTCCGCCAGTGCGGAAAGCGGTCGCGGCTGTAGCCCTTCATCGAGCCGGCGTTGGCGACGGTCAGCTGGCCCAGCTGCTGCGCCGCGTTGCCGCCGTCCGTCGGTGGTGGCGGCGTTCCGGTCTCGTCCGGAGGGACGCAACCGGCTACGCCGAGCGCCAGCGCCGCGACGAGCGCGGTCACCGCCGCGCGCGGTCCTGATCTGGTACGCACAGACGACACCTCTCCAGCTTGCGGGCTCCCGGCGATTGCGCACAGTACCCGGGCATGGTTTCGGCGTTTCGTGGCGTCTCCCACATCGTGCAAGGCAGATTGGTGAGATGACCACAGCCGTACCGTCGCCCGCTCTGCGGATGGGCACCGCCGCCGGCCGGGGGACGCTGCTCGCCGCGGTGCTCGCCTCCGGCATGGTCTTCCTCGACAGCACCGTCGTCAACGTGGCGCTGCCGAAACTCGGCCAGGATCTCGGGGCCAACGTGGCCGATCTCCAGTGGACCGTGAACGGGTACCTGCTGATGCTGGCGGCGTTCGTGCTGCTCGGTGGGGCGCTCGGGGACCGCTTCGGCCGACGACGGGTCTTCCTGATCGGCGTGGCGTGGTTCACCCTGGCCTCGGTGCTGTGCGGGCTGTCCCAGGGCACCGGTTGGCTGATCGGGGCCCGGTTCCTCCAGGGCGCTGGCGGGGCGCTGCTCACCCCCGGCTCCCTGTCGGTGCTCCAGGCCAGCTTCCACCCGGACGACCGGGGGAAGGCGATCGGCGCCTGGGCCGGGTTGTCCGGTGTGTCCACCGCGCTGGGCCCGTTCCTCGGTGGCTGGCTGATCGACGCGCTGTCGTGGCGGTGGATCTTCTTCCTGAACCTGCCGATCGCCGTGCTGGTGGTGCTGGCCACCGCCCGCTGGGTGCCGGAGAGTCGCGACGAGAACGCCTCCCGGACGCAGGGGCCGGGCCGGACCCGACGCCGGTTCGACGTGGCCGGGGCGCTGCTCGGCGCGCTGGCGCTCGCCGGCGTCACGTACGCCCTGATCGACGCGCCCGCCCGGGGCTTCACCTCGGCGTCGGTGCTGATCTCCGCGCTGGTCGGGGTGGTGGCCGCGGTGGCCTTCGTCCTGCTGGAACGGCGGCGCGGCGACACGGCGATGCTGCCCACCGGGCTGTTCGGCAGCCGGCTCTTCTCCGTCCTGAACATCTTCACCGTGGTGGTCTACGCGGCGCTCAACGGCTTCACCTTCTTCTTCGCCGTCTACCTGCAGAACGTGGTCGAGTGGTCGGCCTTCCGCACCGGGATCTCGCTGCTGCCGATGACGGTGCTGCTGCTCATCGGGTCGGCCCGGGCGGGCGCGCTGTCGGCGCGGATCGGCCCCCGGCTGCCGCTGACCGTCGGGCCGGTGGTGGCCGCCGCCGGTCTGCTGCTGCTGCGCGGCGTCGGCCCGGGCGCGTCGTACTGGACCGACGTGCTGCCCGGGGTGCTGCTCTTCGGCCTCGGGCTGACCCTGGTGGTGGCGCCGCTGACCGCGTCGGTGCTCGCGGCGGTGCAGGACCGGTTCTCCGGGGTGGCCAGCGGCTTCAACAACGCCGCGTCCCGAGCGGGCGGTCTGCTCGCGGTGGCCGCGCTGCCGCTGCTGGTCGGCCTCTCCGGCGGCGGGTACGAGCAGAAGACCGAGCTGACCGACGCGTTCCGGGGAGCGCTGGCCTGGTGTGCGGGGCTGCTGCTGGCCGGAGCGGTGCTGGCCCTTGTGCTGGTGCACCGACCGCCCCGGGCGGCCCCGCCGTCGCAGCCCTGCCACTCGATGCCCGCCGCCACGCCACCGGCCCGCCGGGGCTGAGGGAGGGCACCGGATGCCCTCCCTCAGCCAGGTCAGCCGCGCGCGCGGTTGACGGCGCTGGTGACCGCCTTGATCGACGCGGTGACGATGTTCGCGTCGGTGCCGACACCCCAGACCGTCCGACCGTCCACCTCGCACTCCACATAGGCGGCGGCCTGCGCGTCCCCACCGGAGGACAGCGCGTGCTCGTGGTAGTCGAGCACCCGGACGCCCACCCCGACCGAACCGAGCGCGTTGACGTACGCGTCGATCGGGCCGTTGCCGACCGCGGTGAGCGACCGTTGCTCGCCGCCCACGCCGACCTGTGCCTCGATCTCGACCTTGCCGTCGGTGGTGCCGATCGTGTAGCCGCCGAACCGGATCGCCGGGTCGGGCTGGTGGTCGAGCAGGTAGTGCGTCGCGAAGATCTCCCACATGGCGCGCGGGTCGACCTCGCCGCCGTCGTGGTCGGTGACCTGCTGCACGACCCCGGAGAACTCGATCTGGAGTCGGCGGGGCAGGTCCAGTTGGTGCTCGCTCTTCATGATGTACGCGACGCCGCCCTTGCCGGACTGCGAGTTGACCCGGATGACTGCCTCGTAGGTGCGGCCCAGGTCCTTCGGGTCGATCGGCAGGTACGGGACCGCCCAGGTGTGCTCGTCCATCGGCACGCCGGCCGCCTTCGCGTCGGCGGCGAGGGCGTCGAAGCCCTTCTTGATGGCGTCCTGGTGGGAGCCGGAGAAGGCGGTGTAGACCAGGTCGCCCGCGTACGGGTGGCGCTCGTGCACCGGGAGTTGGTTGCAGTACTCGACGGCGCGGCGGATCTCGTCGATGTTCGAGAAGTCGATCATCGGGTCGATGCCCTGGGAGAAGAGGTTGAGCCCCAGCGTCACCAGGTCGACGTTGCCGGTGCGCTCGCCGTTGCCGAACAGGCAGCCCTCGATCCGGTCCGCGCCGGCCAGCAGGCCCAGCTCGGCGGCGGCCACCCCGGTGCCCCGGTCGTTGTGCGGGTGCAGGCTCAGCACCACGCTGTCCCGGCGCGGCAGGTGCCGGTGCATCCACTCGATCGAGTCGGCGTACACGTTCGGGGTGGCCATCTCGACGGTGGCCGGCAGGTTGATGATCAGCGGCCGGTCCGGCGTCGGGTCGATCACGTCGATCACCCGGGAGCAGACCTCCAGCGCGTACTCCAGCTCGGTGCCCGTGTACGACTCCGGCGAGTACTCGTAGAAGATCTCGGTGTCCGGGGTGTGGATCTCCGCGTACTTCTGGCAGAGCCGCGCACCGGTGGTGGCGATGTCGGCGATGCCGTCCTTGTCCAGACCGAAGACCACCCGCCGCTGCAGGGTGGAGGTCGAGTTGTAGAAGTGCACGATGGCCCGCTTCGCGCCGCGCAGCGACTCGAACGTCCGGTCGATCAGGTGCTCCCGGCACTGGGTGAGCACCTGGATGGTGACGTCGTCCGGGATCATGTCCTGCTCGATGAGCTGCCGGACGAAGTCGAAGTCGGTCTGGCTGGCCGACGGGAAGCCGACCTCGATCTCCTTGTAGCCCATCTGGACCAGCAGCTGGAACATCCGCCGCTTGCGCTCGGGCGACATCGGGTCGATCAGCGCCTGGTTGCCGTCCCGGAGATCCACCGCGCACCAGCGCGGGGCGGCCTCGACGGTGCGGGTGGGCCAGGTGCGATCCGGCAGGTCGATCCGGAACTGCTCCCGGTAGGGCTGGTAGCGGTGGTACGGCATCCGGCTGGGGCGCTGCCGGGCGATCGGATCGGTCTCGGCGTCGGTGACAGGTTGAGCCATCTCAGAGTGCTCCCTGGAACATGTGGCGTCAGCAGATCGGAAGGTGTCGGCGAGGTGCCGGGCGACGGTGCGCGGCGGTGCCGAGAGGAAACTCAGATGTGCTGGACGGCGCGATGCGACTCCGCGACGAGGTGCCGGCCGGTCAGGCCCCGTCGCGGCGGCTAAGGAGGAGAAGCGCCCGCCACATGACCAGGTCACCCTACGTGATGGAACGGGGGGTGCAAAGGCTGGTCCGGACTATGGGACCGGGGTCATGCTCGGCTCCGGGGCCTGGGAACCCAGCCGCGGCGTCCGTTCGGCCCAGGCCACGGCGGGCACGATCGCCACTCCGACCAGCACGAAGATTGCTGCCGTCGGTAACCAACCCCAGCCGCCGGTGCTGACGGCAAGCGCGGTCAACCCGGCCGGGGCGATCAGGTACTGCACCTGTCTGCCGAGCTCGAACGCCCCTACGTACGCGCCGCGCTGGGCGGCCGGCGGCAGGGCGGCGATGAGCCCCCAGGCGCCCGCCGAGTCGATCAGCTCGGCGAGGATCAGCAGGATCGCGCCGGCCACCAGCACCACCACGGTGAGCGCGCCACGGGTGACCCCGGAGATCGGCAGGACCAGGCAGGACAGGGCGATCAGCAGGCCACCGCGGCGGGAGGCCCGCGCCGCGCCCGCAGCGGTGTCGGCGCCCCGGCTGACGCGTACCTGGAGCAGCACGATCAGGACCGTGTTGAGCAGCACCAAGGCGGCGATCAGCGTCTTCGGGGCGTCGGTGTGGGTGAGGATCCAGAGCGGCAGCACCGTCAGGTAGAGCGTCTGGTGCGCGGTGAGCAACCCGGAGAGCAGGGACACCGTCATGAACGGGCGGTCCCGCAGCACGGCGAGCCGGCTCATCGGCTCCTCCGGCCGGGCGACCTGCGGCAGGCGGGGCAGTCGCCGGACGAACAGGGCCGTCACCAGGAAGACCGTCGCGATGAACCAGACCATCGCCCGGTACGCCTCGATCGTGTCCACGGCCAGCACCAGACCGCTGATCACCGCGCCCAGCCCGAAGCCGACGTTCAACGACGAGCGCTGGTACGCCATCGCGGTGACCCGTTCGGCCGGCGGGAGCGCGTTGATCGAGTAGACCTGCCGGGCCACGCCTGTCGACGCATCCACCGCCGCCAGCGCCACCACCACGGCGAGGAAACCGGCGAAGCCGCCCACGAACGGGTACGACGCGAAGAGCGCCGCGTCCAGCACCAGCCCGACCACCCAGACCCGCTGCGGTCCGTACCGGTCGGTGAGCCCGCCCAGCGGCACCGTGCCCAGCAGTGACACCCCCGCCGAGATGGACAGGCCCAGCCCGACCTGGGCGGCGCTGAGCCCCAGCGCCCGGGTGAAGAAGACGGCGCTGCCAGCGTGGAACAGGCCGCTGCCGACGGCGTAGACCATGGCCTGCACGGCCAGCGCGCGGGTCAGCCCGGCCGGCGGTACGACGTTCTGGACAGCGGTGCGGATGGTTTCTCTGGCCCCCATGGCCGAGAAGTGAACCGGGACCGAATAGATCGGTCGAGCCTTTTAGGCTGGACCGAATCCTGCTCCCGGGGGAGGGCGCGTGTCCGAGTTGCGATTCAGCCTGGCCGACGTCGCGAGAGTGCGGCTCGCCGTGTCGCCGGTCAACGAGACGGTAATGAGCATGTGGGCGCTGGCCAGCCCCGTTTACCACGCGGTGCACCTGCCCTGGATCGACCGCGCCCGGGTGACCATGCGTCGGCCCGAGGTGGCCGTCCGGGTCCGACCGCTGGTGGAGCTGGCCCGGCCGCGTAGTTGGCTGCCGGACTTCCTCACCCCGGCGGCCCGACCCAACGTGGAGATGACCGAGCAGCTCGACCAGATCGCCGCGACACCGCCGGCCGTGGTGGTCCAGGACCTGCTGGCGACCACCCCGCGCCGGCCGCTGAGCCCGTTCGGGCTGGCGCTGCTCGCCGACCCCCGTGGGCTGTTGCCACAGCTCGTCGACGCGGTGCGGGTCTGGTACGACGAGGCGATCGCCCCGGACTGGTCGCGGATGCGGGCGCTGCTCGACGCCGACGTGGCGTACCGGGCCGCACAGCTCGCCGAGAACGGCGCCGGACGGTTCTTCGAGCAGCTCCACCCGAGCCTGCGCTGGCTCGGCGACCGGGTGGTCAGCGACGACCCGTTCGCGCGGGACTTCGACCTGCGGGACCGTGGGTTGGCGCTGAACCCGACGGTGTTCAGCGAACGTCGGGTGCTGTGGAACCTGCTGGAGGACTCGTTGCCGGCCGCCGCGTACCCGGTCCGGGCGGTCGGGACGCTCTGGGAGGCGACCGCGCCACCGCCTGGCGACCCGCTGGCACGGGTGATCGGCCCCGGCCGCGCCGCGCTGCTGCACCTGCTCGACACGGCCACCACCACCACCGACCTGGCCCGGCTCACCGGGATGTCCGCCGGAAACGTCTCGCAGCACCTGGCCGCGTTGCACGCCGCCGGCCTGGTCGGCCGGTCCCGACAGGGTCGGCATGTGCTCTACCGCAACACCGACGCCGCGGGGGTTCTGCTGCGGGCCAGCGGGGCGGCTGACCCGATCAGGTGATCAGGCGAGCAGCAGGTCGGCGACCGGCCGGCGGTGCCGCAGGCCGGTCTCCCGGGCGCGCAGCTCGGCCGGGAGGGCGAAGGGATCTCCGAGCCGACCGACGGCGGCGACCACAAGCGGTCGGACGCCGCCGGGCAGGTCGAGTTCGGTGGCGAGGCCGGCCCGGTCGAAGCGGACGAGCTGGCGGACGTGCAGACCGAGCGCGGTGGCCTGCAGGGTCAGGTGGGCGATCGCCTGACCGAGGTCGTACGCGGCCCGCTCGGCGTCGCCGCCGGTGTGCGCGCCGACCACCAGGGTCGCGGCGTGCCGGGCCCAGCCTTGGTCGTCGGCGGGGAGGTTGATCAGGATCCGTTTCCAGTTCTGGTCGTGCCGATGGCCGAGGGCGAACCGCCAGGGCTGCCCGTTGTCCGCCGACGGCGCCCACCGCGCGGCCTCCAGCAGCGAGGCCGCCTCGTCCGAGGTCAGGGTGGCGCTCGGGTCGAAGGCCCGAGGGCTCCAGCGGAAGGCGAGCAGCGGGGTCAGGTCAGCCATGCCGAGGATCGTCCTTTATGGGTGATTCGCCGATCAACGTGGGCCTGCGGGATGTGGGCAAAAGCACCCGTAACGGGATGAAGATCAGGGCGTTCCCGCGCTCGGGCTGAGTGTCGGATCGGGCGTCGGAGGGGCTGCGATGTCGAGGGGTTCCGCGTCCACCACCACCGGCCCGGCGAGCTGCACGGTGGCGGGCGCCGGGCCGGGCGGGGCCGCCAGCCGCAGCGTGCCGGCGTCGGTCCGGACGCCGGTCGGCGTGCCGTCGGTGTCGTAGCAGTAGATGCCGACGTCCAACGGCGCGTTCAGCGAGGCGGAGGTGGAGTCGACCGAGTAGCAGGTGCCGGTCAGCCCCTTGGGCGTGGCGGCCAGGGCCACCGCGAGCGGCGCGCGCCGGTCGGTCAGCACGTCCAGCCAGTCGGTGAGCGGATGCTGGATCCGGGGGTCCAGCCGGCGCGGGAGGGCGTCGTCACGTTCGCCGAGGCGTACGCAGCGCGCCGGCTCCGGGTGACCGGTCGAGGGCAGCGCGCACTGGAACAGCCCGTCGCCGGTCGCGGCCAGCGAGACGTCCGCGGTGCCACCCAGCGCCCCGCCCGGCACGTCGACGCGCCAACTGCCGTCGTTCGCGCTGGTGAACACGATGCTGCGGTCCGGTTGGCCGGTCCGGGTGAACACGTAGCGCGCCACCAGGTGGCGATCCTGTGCGGCGGCGGCCAGGGCGGCCAGCTCGTCCCGGGTGGCGTCCACCTCGACCGGGCCGGGGTCGGCTGGCGGCGGAGGCGGAGGCCGCTCGCTGGTGCAGGAGACCAGGACTGCCGGCAGGGCGAACACGAGCGGCCCGAGCACGCGGCCGGCCGAGCGAAAGAGGACGGGCACCGGCCCATTCTGGTGGGTGCGGGCCAGGCGCGGGCAGCGGCGGGCAGCCGTCCGCCCCGGCGTGTCGGGCGCGGCCTTTCGGCGTACCGCCCGAACTCGCGGACCTGGCCGCCCGCGTTGCCCGCACGCCCGCGCGGGCCGGATCGTGGGATCACCCGACCCGCCGCCGTGGCCCGCCCGATACCCTCATGGGGTCTGACACGCGCCGCCGGCCCCGGTTCCGGCGGCGTCGGCACGCTCAGGGTCACTGGGAGGGAGTGCACCGTCGTGGCACTCGTGGTGCAGAAGTACGGCGGGTCCTCCGTCGCCAACGCCGAGCGGATCAAGCGGGTGGCCGAGCGCATCGTCGCCGCCCGCAAGGCCGGCGACGACGTGGTGGTGGTGGTCTCCGCGATGGGGGACACCACCGACGAGCTGCTCGACCTGGCCAACCAGGTCAGCCCGCTGCCGCCGGGCCGCGAGCTGGACATGCTGCTCACCGCCGGGGAGCGGATCTCCATGGCCCTGCTGGCCATGGCCATCCACAACCTGGGGTACGAAGCCCGCTCGTTCACCGGCTCGCAGGCCGGTGTGATCACCACCTCGGTGCACGGCCGGGCGCGGATCATCGATGTCACCCCGGGGCGGCTCAAGGGCGCGCTCGACGAGGGCTCGGTGGTCATCGTGGCCGGTTTCCAGGGCGTCTCGCAGGACACCAAGGACGTCACCACGCTGGGCCGCGGCGGCTCGGACACCACGGCCGTCGCGCTCGCCGCCGCGCTGCACGCCGATGTCTGCGAGATCTACACCGACGTGGACGGCATCTTCACCGCCGACCCGCGGATCGTTCCCAACGCCCGGCACATCAAGGACATCACCTACGAGGAGATGCTGGAGCTGGCCGCGTGCGGCGCGAAGGTGCTGCACCTGCGTAGCGTGGAGTACGCCCGCCGGGCGGGGTTGCCGATCCACGTCCGTTCGTCATACTCGACCAACACCGGCACGATGGTCACCGGATCGATGGAGGACCTTTCCGTGGAGCAGGCACTGATCACCGGGGTCGCGCACGACCGCAGCGAGGCCAAGATCACGATCGTCGGGGTGCCCGACGAGCCGGGTGCCGCCGCGCGGATCTTCGACACCGTCGCGGGCGCCGAGATCAACATCGACATGATCGTGCAGAACGTCTCCACCGAGGGCACCGGCCGTACGGACATCTCGTTCACGCTGCCCAAGGCCGACGGCCCGACCGCGATGGCCGCGCTCAGCAAGATCCAGGAGCCGGTCAAGTTCAAGGGCCTGCTCTACGACGACCACGTCGGCAAGGTCTCCCTGATCGGCGCCGGCATGCGCTCGCACCCCGGCGTGGCCGCCGGCTTCTTCGCCGCGCTGGGCGCTGCCGGGGTCAACATCGAGATGATCTCCACCTCCGAGATTCGCGTCTCCGTCGTCTGCCGGGACACCGACCTCGACGCCGCGGTCCGCGCCATCCACGATCAGTTCGAGCTGGGCGGCGACACCGAAGCCGTGGTCTACGCCGGGACGGGTAGGTAGCGCCGATGACGGCGCTGCCCACCCTCGCCGTGGTCGGAGCGACAGGTGCCGTCGGCACCGTGATGTGTGAGCTGCTCAGCGGACGTCGCAACGTCTGGGGTGAGATCCGGCTTCTCGCCTCCGAGCGTTCGGTCGGGAAGCGGGTGCGCTGCCGGGGCGAGGAGCTCGTCGTCCAGGCGCTGACCCCGGAGGCGTTCGACGGGGTCGACGTGGCGATGTTCGACGTGCCCGACGAGGTCTCCGCCGAGTGGGCGCCCATCGCCGTCGCCCGTGGCGCGATCGCGGTGGACAACTCCGGCGCGTTCCGGATGGACCGGGACGTCCCGCTGGTCGTTCCGGAGATCAATCCCGAGCAGGTCCGCAACCGGCCTCGGGGCATCATCGCGAACGCCAACTGCACCACCCTCGCGATGATCGTCGCGGTCGCGCCCCTGCATCGCGAGTACGGTCTGCGGGAGCTGGTGCTCGCCTCCTACCAGGCGGTCTCCGGCGCCGGTCAGGCCGGCGTGGACATCCTGCACGACCAGCTCGCCAAGGTCGCCGGGGATCGCGCGCTCGGCTCGCGTACCGGCGACGTCCGCCAGGCGGTCGGCGACGACCTGGGCCCGTTCCCGGCGCCGCTGGCGCTCAACGTGGTGCCCTGGGCGGGCTCGTCGGCCGACGGCGGCTGGTCGTCGGAGGAGATGAAGATCCGCAACGAGTCGCGGAAGATCCTCGGCCTGCCCGACCTCAAGGTCAGCGCCACCTGCGTGCGCGTGCCGGTGGTGACCGGCCACTCGGTGGCCGTGCACGCGGTCTTCGCCACCGAGGTCGACGCCGAGGGCGCCCGCGAGGCGCTGCGCAACGCCCCCGGCGTGATCCTGGTCGACGACCCCGCCGCCGGTGAGTTCCCGATGCCGATCGACGCGGTCGGCACCGACCCGTCGTGGGTCGGCCGGATCCGCCGCGCCCTGGACGACCCGCGCGCCCTCGACTTCTTCGTCACCGGCGACAACCTCCGCAAAGGCGCGGCCCTCAACACCGCCCAGATCGCCGAACTCCTCGCCAAGGAACTCCGCACCGCCTGACCCCGCGCTGCGGCGATCTCGCGGTTTCTGCGCCGGCACGAGGGATCAGAGCGACAAGACGACGACCGGAAGCGCAGGATCGGCGGGAGGTTTCACGCCGCGGCCAGGTGGACTCCGTCCCGGCCCTGGCGCTTCACCGCGTAGAGGGCCTGGTCGGCTCTTCGCAGGGTGCCATCGGGGGATTCGCCGGGGCGGGGCAGCGCGACGCCGACGCTGATCGTGCGACCGGTCCGTCGAGCCGCCTCGGTCAACCGCTCGGCGATCCGGACCGCCTCCTCCGGACGGCTCACCTCGATCACCGCGACGAACTCGTCGCCGCCGATCCGGTACAGCTCGTCGCCGTGCCGCAACGCCCCCTCCAGCGCCCGGGCGAGCCCGACCAGCACCTGGTCGCCGGCCTGATGGCCGTACGTGTCGTTGACCGTCTTGAAGCCGTCCACGTCGATCGCCAGCAGAGCCGTACGCCCCGGGGTGGCCGCCGCGATCCGCTGCCCGAACGGGCCGGTGTGCCGCAGCCCCGTCAGCGGGTCCGAGCTGGCCTGCTCCCGCAGCCGGGCGAGCGTACGCAGCCGGTCCAGGCTGGTCCACACCTGCCCGGCGAGCAGCTCCATGAGGCTGACCGTGGTCGGGTCCGGCCGCAGCGCCCGCTCGTCGGCGACGAGCAGCGCCCCACCCGCGCCCGGCGGACCCACCGGAACGGCGATCAGCGTGCGTACCCCGGCCCGGGTCAGCGGCCGGTAGTCCTCGGTCGGCGGGTGCCCCGCCTCGCCCAGCGTGTACCCGGCGCCGTACCGGTGCGCCCGCTCGATCATCCGGCCGAGAGCCTCCGGCCCCGCCTCGGCCAACTCCGCCCGGATGCGGGTCTCCAACTCGCACCCGGCCAGCGGCGGCGGCCCGAGCTGGGCGCCCTCCGGACCGCCGGTCAGCAGCACCGCGGTGGAGAGGGTGGACACCTCCCGGGCGGCGGAGGTCGCCGCGCCGATCACGGCCTCCTCGGTCGGCGCGGCGGAGAGCGCGGCGGCGTGCCGGAGCAGCTTCTCGCTCCGGCTCTCTGACGGAGGGCCGCCCACTGCGGCGATGCGGGCGCCGAGTCGGGCCGCCAGCCGCTGCGCGGTCTCCCGCCACGGCTCCAGGTCGACAGGCCCACTCCACTGCAGGTCCAGTACGCCGATCACCCGGCCCGCCGGGTCGCGCACCGGCACGCACAGCTCAGCTGTCACGTCCGGGCGTACCGGAAGGTAGTCCGGGTCGGCGGTGACGTCCGGGACCACCGCCGCGACGTCTGTGGCGTACACCCGGCCGACGATCCCGGTGCGCGCCGGGACGGTCGCGAAGACCTGCCACGCGCCGGTCGCCGCCACGCAGCGCAGCCGGTCGTGGGCCTCGAGCAGCACCGAGATGGTGGCCGGGGTGTGGCGCGACAGCGCGGCGACCGTCCGCCGACAGGCCTCCGGCGCGGTCGACGCCATCGACAGGCGGACGGTGACGTCACGGATGACTCGCTGATGATCCACTCGCACGTCGTTCCAGGTAGGGGAGGGTCTGCGCGATCAAGCGTACCCACGCTGAGGGAACCCTCCGGGCTTCGTACACATGTGCTATCCACAGGCTGTGGACGCAGCCTGTGGGAAGAGGCGGCGGGCGATAGCGTGGAACTCCCGTCGCCGAGGAGGCGAGCACTCATGCTCATCGCCCAGCTCAGTGATCCGCACGTGACCACCGGCCTGCTCGCCGCCGAGCCCGCCGCCGGGCTGCACCGGGCGCTCGGCCGGGTGCTGGCCCTGCGCCCGCGACCCGACTGCGTGGTCATCACCGGCGACCTGGTCGACCACGGCCGACCCGACGAGTACGCCGCGCTGCGCGACCTGATCGGCCGGTTCCCGCTTCCGGTGTACCTGGCCGCCGGCAACCACGACGACCGGGAGTCGCTGCTCGACGCGTTCGGCGGCACGCCCTGGCTCGGCGGCGGGTTCTCCGCCTACTACCACGTCGACCACGAGGCGGCGACAGTCGTCGTGCTCGACTCGCTCACCCCCGGCAGCGGCGGCGGCAACCTGGGCGAGGAGCAGCTCGGCTGGCTCGACGGCGTGCTCTCCGGTCGGCCCGACGTGCCCGCCGCGATCTTCCTGCACCACCCGCCGGTCGCCGTCGGCATCCCGACGGCGGACACCATCCGGCTCGCCGACGGGCCCGCGCTGGCCGAGGTGGTCGGCCGGCACCGGCACGTCGTACGGGTCGCCGCCGGGCACCTGCACCGCACGGTCACCGTGGGGTACGCGGGCACGGTGCTCACCGTGGCGCCCAGCACCTGGAAGCAGAGCACCCTCACGATGGCCACGGACGAGGTGATCGGCTGGGTCGCCGAACCGACCGCCTTCCTGCTGCACCGCATCGAGCCCGACGGCTGCGTGACCCATGTCGTGCAGGTCAGCCACTCGGCCGGCCAGACCTGCGGCTTCTGATCGCAGCGCCCATGCCCGGCACCGTCTGGTACGTCGCGTACGGCTCGAACATGCACGCCGCCCGGCTGGCCTGGTACATCGTCGGCGGCTGCCCGCCCGGCGGCCGGCGGACGTACCCGGGTTGCCGCGACCCTCGCCCACCGAGCCGGTCGGCGCCGGTGTGGCTGCCGGGCGGGATCTACTTCGCCGGCGAGTCCGGCGCGTGGACCGGCGGGATGGCGTTCTATGACCCGCAGCTGCCGGGCGAGGCCGCCGCACGGGCCTACCTGGTCACCATCGAGCAGTTCACCGACATCGCCGCTCAGGAGATGTACCGCCCGACCGGCGACACCGCCGACCTCGTCCCGGCGGCCGGCGCGGCAGTCGACACCGCCGTCGCCGAGGGGCGGGCGACGCTCGGCCCCGGCCGCTACGAGACCCTGATCTGCCCCGGCCTGCGCGCCGGCGTCCCGCTGCTCACCTTCACCGCCCCCGAGCCGGCGTCGGCCGTGCGGTGCCGGCCACCGGCACCGGCCTACCTGCGCATGATCGCCCGAGGGCTGCACGAGTCACACGGCTGGGCCGCCGAGCGGATCGCCGACTACCTGGCACAGCGCCCCGGAGTCGCGGACGGCTGGCCACCCGACGCGGTGACGACTCTGGTCCGCGACGCGCTCACCACCGGCTGACCGGCCAAGCCCGGCTTCCGCCCGGATCGGCGGCGATGATCCACCGGCCGGATCGACCGACGAGATCATCGGACCGGATGGACGGGCCGGTGAGAGTCCGGACGCGTCCGAAGGTCGACCGGTCCGAACTGCCGGGCAGCGTCGCCGCGCACCGACCGGCGCACCACGCTCCACCGCCCGGATCGAGTTGGCGACGCGTCCTCCTCGCTGGCCACGCCCGCCCCGTCCCGCCGCTAGCGTCAGCGCTCCACGTCACACGTGGAACGACTGCGTCGGCGTTCGTCGGCCGGCGCACGGAGTGAGGAGACGGAATGACGAAGAAGATGATCGGTCTCGCGCTCGCGCTCGCCGGGACGCTCGCTGCCACGCTGGCCACCGCCGGACCGGCGCAGGCCGCGACTCCGTCGGTGCAGATCACCAAGGTCTACTACAACTCGCCCGGCAGCGACAACCGCTCGAATTCCAGCCTGAACGCGGAGTACGTCCGCCTCACCAACCGGCGGTCGAGCACCATCAACCTGAAGTCCTGGACGCTGCGGGACAAGGCGCGCCATGTCTACACCTTCAGTGGCGACGTCCGCCTCGCCGCCGGAGCGAGTGTCTACATCCACACTGGAAAGGGCAAGAACACGTCGACCCACCGCTACTGGGGATCCGGCGCGTACATCTGGAACAACACCGGCGACAGCGCGTACCTGCGCGACTCGGCCGGGAAGCAGATCGACTCCTGCTCCTGGGGCAGCAAGGGCAGTTACACCTCCTGCTGAGCAAGCGGACGCCGCCGGTCGACCGCCGGCGGCGTTCGCCGCGGACGTCGATCGACGAGATGTGGTCGGTGACCGATGGTGGACCAATCGGTGTATTCGCAGCTCTGCTGTGCTGCTCGGCTCGACCTGTGAGCGTCCGGATGAGAGGCTGGCCGGGCGGGCGACGCCCCAACCGCCCGCAAGCGTGATCGATCCTTCCGACGGCGTCGACGGCGGCCGCTCGACCCACAGGCCGGCCACCGCACGCGCCGATTCTCACGAGGAGTTCCATGTCCATACCCGGGATGCGTCGGGCCGCTGTCGGCCTGACCGCGCTCGCGGTGGCAGCGCTCGGCGCGGTCGCCACCACCCCCGAGCAGGCCGACGCGCGACCGAAGCCGGTCGACGTCACCCTGCTGGCGCTCAACGACTTCCACGGCAACCTCGAACCCCCGACCGGCTCCAGCGGCACCATCGCCGGGCAGCCCGCCGGAGGCGTCGAATACCTCGCGACCCACCTGGCCGAGCTGCGCGCCGCCGCCAAGAAGAAGAACACCATCACCGTCGCCGCCGGTGACCTGATCGGCGCGTCCCCCCTGCTCTCCGCCGCGTTCCACGACGAACCGACCATCGAGGCGCTGAGCATGGCCGGGCTGGACTACGCCAGCGTCGGCAACCACGAGTTCGACGAGGGCGCCGCCGAGCTGCTGCGGATCCAGAACGGCGGCTGCCACCCGGTCGACGGCTGCGCCGACGGCACCCCGTACCGGGGCGCCGGCTTCCAGTACCTGTCCGCCAACGCCTTCAAGACCGCCACCGGCAAGCCGCTCATGGCGCCGTACGCGATCCACAAGGTGCAGGGCGTCAAGGTCGGCTTCATCGGGATGACCCTGGAGGGCACCCCGCAGATCGTCAGCCAGCAGGGCGTCGCGGGCCTCACCTTCGCCGACGAGGCGGAGACCGCCAACCGGTACGCCCGCGAGCTGCGCCGCAAGGGCGTGGAGACGATCGTCGTGCTGCTGCACGAGGGTGGCGCCCAGGCGGCGACCGGTGGCATCAACGACTGCGTCGGCATGACCGGGCCCATCGTGGACATCGCCAACCGGATGGACCCGTCGATCGACGTGGTCGTCAGCGGCCACACCCACCAGGCGTACAACTGCAACATCAACGGCAAGCTGGTCACCAGCGCCAGCTCGTTCGGCCGCCTGGTCACCGACATCGACCTGAAGATCGACCGCCGCTCCGGGGACGTGCTCTCGGCCTCCGCGAACAACGTCGTGGTAACCCGCGACGTCGCCAAGGATCCGAAGCAGACCGCCCTGATCGACAAGTACAAGACGGTGCTCGGCCCGGTCGCCGGCCGCCAGGTCGGCGAGACCACCACCGCGATCACCAAGACCCAGGAAACCCTCTTCGGTACGACCCTGGGTGAGTCGCCACTGGGCAACCTGATCGCCGACGCGCAGCTCGCCGCCACCGATGACGAGCAGAATGCGGTCGCCGCCTTCATGAACCCGGGTGGGGTCCGGGCCGACCTCAACGCCGGCCCGGTCACCTACGAGGAGGCGTTCACGGTGCAGCCGTTCGCCAACAACCTGGTGACGCTCGACCTGACCGGTGCGCAGCTCTACTGCGTACTGGAACAGCAGTTCGTCACCGGCCGGACGTTGTACCCATCGTCGACCGTCGGCTACGTGGTCGACCCGGCCGGCACCACCGGCACCGTCGCCGACCCGTGCGCCGGCACCCGCGTGGTCCGGGGCAGCCTCACCATCGGCGGCACCGCCGTCGACACCGCCGCCACCTACCGGGTGACGGTGAACAACTTCCTTGCCGGTGGCGGCGACGGCTTCAGCGCCCTCACCGCCGGGACCAACCAGGTCACCGGCCAGATCGACCTGGACGCGTTCGTGGCGTACCTGACCGCGAAGTCGCCGGTCTCCGCCCCGACGCTCGACCGCATCCGCACCACCGCCGAGGTCCCCGCCGCCTGACGGTGTACCCCGCAACGATCGGGCCCCGGAGCACCAGCTCCGGGGCCCGACCCGTCCCCGGGCACCGGCCGCCGCTGCACGGGACGCGGGGCGCGGGACGGGTCGTCAGACGGGGGTGGGTGCCGGGGCGGGCGTGGTGATCGTCGGGCGGCCGTCCTGGTCGACGGTGAGCAGTCGGCGCAGCGAGAGCGCGATGAGCGAGGCGATCAGGCAGCCGCCGACCACCACCGCGACCCAGACCATGCCGTTGGCCGCGCCGATGAGCGGGCCGGCGGTCACCGGGCCGATCACACCGCTGATCCCGAAGATCATCGAACTCATGGCGTTGTACCGGCCGCGCAGCTCGTCGGTGGCGAGCGCGTTGGTCAGCGCCGGCATCACCGGCGACAGCAGCGTCTCGCCGAGGCCGAAGATCGCCGAGCAGGCCACCACGCACAGGGCGGCCACCAGGGCGTTGCCGGTGCTGATCACGCCGGCGATGCCGAGGACCAGCCAGGCGACGGCGAACACCGCCCCGACCACGGCGAGCGCGCCGGTGCGGCTGCGCCCCTCGATCCGGCGGATCACCAGCAGTTGGGCGAGCACGATCATCACCGTGTTGGCCGCGAGCGCCCACGCCACCACCCGGGGGTTCACCTCGGCGACGCGCACGGCGTACGCGGCGAAGCCGACCTCGACCTGGGCGTACCCGCAGGTGGTGAGAACCAGACCGAAGATCACGAGCCGGCGGAACGGACGGTCCCGGAGCACGGTCAGGTAGCCGCCGCTCGACGGCCCGTCGCCAGCTGAGCGGTGGCCGAGTCGGTGGCCGACGCCGGGCAGGGTCAACAGGATCAGGGCCGGCATCAGGTAGCTGACCGCATCCAGCAGGTAGATCGTCTGGAAGGTGCCGGGCCGCGCCGTGTCGACGATCGCGCCGGACGTCATGCCGCCGATGCCGATGCCGAGGTTGAGCAGCGCGAAGTTCAGCCCGAAGACCCGTTGCCGCTCACCGTCGTCGGTGAGCGAGGCGAGGATGGTGTTCTGCCCGGACCAGATCGCCGAGCTGCCGACGGCGATCACGGTCATCACGAGCAGGGCCGAGCCGGTCGAGTGGACCAGCGCCAGCGAACCGGTACCGATCGCCTCGATCACGAAGCACGGCACCACCACCCGGCGCGCGCCGAACCGGTCGATAAGCGTCCCGCCCAGCGGCGACAACGCCAGGGTGACGACGCCGTACCAGCCGATCACCAGACCGGCGCGGGTGTCGGTGAGCCCGCGCACGTCGGTGAGGTAGATGAACAGGAACGGCAGGGTCAGGCCCCGCCCGATCGCCGACAGCAGGGTGCCGAGGAGCATCCGGCGGGCTTCCGGACGACGGGGCAGGGATCGACGCAGCATGTCCGGCATTCTGTTCGGTGGGTGTGACGCCCCGCGAACCGTTTTGCAGCGGCGACGCTGTTCCCGGGCCGCCGGGTGACCAACCCCACGGTGATCGTCGGTGTCCGCCGGGTCTGCGATGCTGGCCCGATGACCGGCACCTGGCGACACCTGCCCGCTACCGCCCGCGCCATCGCGGTGACCGCCACAGCGGCCGTCGCCGCCGCCCAGGCGCGCGACAACCAGGCGTACGACGAGGCGGTCGCCGATCTCGCGGCTGACGACCGGTCCGGTCTGGTGCTCGGTACGGTGGTTCGGCTCCTGCTGGAGGAGGGCCACCCGGAGGGGCTGGCCGGCGACGACATCCGCCAGGTGCTGACCCGCTGCGTGCAGGACGCGATGCGGTGGCGGTCGGACGTCGACCCGCACGTGGTGCTCGTCCTGCTCGCCGGAGCGCTCGGGGTGTACGACCCCGACGGCGACGAGTCGCCGCCGGACGCGTCCGCCCCGGCCCGGCATGCCCCGCTGCTCGTGGCCGACCTGTTGGCGGTGACGGGCGTGCCGTTGGACGACTATCTGGCCGCCGCGTTCACCGAGATCGAGCGCACCGAACGGCAGGACTGATCCGCGGGGGCGGCCACACCGGTGGCCACCCCCGCGGGGTACGTCAGGAGGCGGAGGCCGCCACGTCGAAGTAGTACCAGTTCGGGTAGTCACTGACCGTGCCGTCGGCGCGGACGGCGTAGACGGTCAGGTCCATGAACCCGCTGGCGGTCGGCGTCCAGGTGATCGTGGCCCGGCCGTTCGCGTCGGCCGCCACCTCGATCGCCTCGGCATTGTTGAAGCTGTACCGGTAGGCCGCGGTGTCCGTCCAGCCCGGCGGCGGGGAGAAGGTGAAGGTGCCCTCGACCCCCACCCCGCCGACCGGCGAACCGTCCGGCGAGTAGTAGACGTCGGACTTCACCCCGGGGCCGGGGTCGAAGTACGTGGACCAGTTGCTCTCCGGTGAGACGAACCCGTTGTCGCTGAGGCTGCGGACCGTGATGTTGTGCCCGTCCACCCTGTTGGCGACGAAGCTGAAGTAGCCCGTGCCGTCCTCTTGGGCCGGCCGCTTCTCCGGGTCCCCGCCGTCCAGGGTGATCTCGTACTCACGGACGCCGGTGACACCGGGTGCCGGTACGAACTTCAGCACCACCTCCTGCCCCCACTCGGGCTGACCACTCTCCACCTGGATCTCAGGTGCGGTCCACGGCACGAAGGTGCGGTACTCGACGGTCTGCGAGACGTTGCCGGCGAGGTCGATGGAACGGACGCTCAATGTCTGTGGCCCGAAGCCGATCGGGTTGACCGTCACGGTCGCGGACCCACCGGCGGTGTTCGCCTTGACCGCCCCCGAGCTGCTGAACTGATCGAAGCAGACCAGTTGACCGTATTCACCGCTGGCCGAGCAGGTGTTGACACCCAGGCCGCGCCAGGAGTACCGGAAGCCGGCCACGTCCTTGTTGCCGTTGCCGGAGAAGGTGAAGACGGCCGGCACGCCGGCCGGCGCATGCTCTCCGGTGCCGTCCGCTGGGTAGTTGGACGAGGTGACGGTCGGCACGCCGGGCGCGGTGCGGTCGTAGGTGAAGAAGCACTTCTTCGACCACGCCGAGGTGTCGGCGCCGTCGGTCACCCGGGCCTGCCAAGCGTACGACTCGCCGTCGGTGAGGGTGCCCTCGGGCAGGTTGACCGTGTTGGCCCGACCGGAGATGCCGTGCTCGCCGATGAACGTCTGGCGAGCGTCCGGCGTGGCCTTGGGCCAGATGGCGACCTCGGTCTTGACGGCGCGCTCGTCGTCCCCGTCGGCGTCGGAACCGACGGCCTGTAGCACCGTGGCGAACCCGCTGATGCGCGGATACGGCTTCAGTTGCGTGCAGGCAAGACCACCGTTGTAGAGGTGGGCGCTGTCGATCTGTGGCACGGAGTTGAACTGGGTGGTCAACTTGACGCCGCGGTACGGGTGCAGCCCTCGGCCGTAGGAGGCGTCACTCTCGAACTGCTCCGGCACCCGGATCTCGAAGGTGATGTGACGCTGCCGGTGCGCCACCGCATCCTGCACCGCCGCGCCGACGTCGAAGGTGATGGAGGCCCCAGGGCAGAACTGTACCGGGGTGAGGACCTCGCCGAGCTTGGTGAGCGGTTCGGGTGCCCGGTTCCAGGTCGGCGTCGCGGTGACCGGCTTCGTCCGCCAGATTTCGACGGCCCGTTTGCTGCAGTCGGCGGCGCTGCGCTCGTCGAGGAACACATTCGCGCCGTAGATCTTCTTGCCCTCGTAGGCGGAGAGGTCGTACGTGGCGTACACCCGGGAGGTGTGGCTCTTGCCCGCGTCGTCCTGCCAGGTGCCGAGCGGAATGTTGGTCTCGCTGTCGATGGGGTATGCCTTCTTCGGCGTCGCCGAGTCGGTCCAGCCGACCTGCACGGCCGGCGGGCCGTCGTAGTGCGGTGCCGCGACGGCGGCGCTCGCGGTGGAGATGAGACTGAGCCCGCTGACGCCCATCGCCAGCGCGAGTGTGCCGACGACGGCACGGCGCGGCCTTGATCTGATCACAGTGGAATGTTCCTCCCCGTGTGCCATCCGCTCCGCTGAACGGATGATCAAGCGCATCAAACCCTGGGAGGTTGACGGGCGGCAACCCCCGTTCGGGCGGCCGGGGAGCCGCCCGAACGGATTGATGATCTTTCAATGGCGTACGCCGCGGAATGTGCAGAGGGCACATCCGTCGAGCGGATGTGCCCTCTTACCTCTGGTCGGGGTGGCCGGATTCGAACCGACGACCTCTTCGTCCCGAACGAAGCGCGCTACCAAGCTGCGCCACACCCCGAGGCGTGCCGACAAATAGTAGCCCACCCGCTCCGATGGTCAAACTCGGTACCCCCGCCGCCCGACCCGGCCGAATCGCGCTCGGAGCCGCCAAGATCCGCACAACTTCCCCGATGTTGCTGCCTCCCGGCACGGCGAGGCAGCAACATCCCCGATACTGCGCGGATCTTGGGGCGACGGCGGGGCGGGCGGGGCGACGGCGGGGCGGGTGGTCAGGGGCGGCCGGGGAGGCGGGGCACGACAGGTCAGCGGGGGATGAGGGTCAGGATGCTCGCCTCCGGAGGGCAGGCGAAGCGGATCGGTGCGGTCGGGTGGGTGCCGAGGCCGGCGGAGACGTGCAGCCAGGAGTCCGACCCCGGCCACCGGTGCAGCCCACGTGCCATCGAGCGGGGCAGGCCGCAGTTGGTCACCAGCGCGCCGTACCCCGGGACGCAGACCTGTCCGCCGTGGGTGTGCCCGGCCAGCAGCAGGCCGAAGCCGTCGGCGGCCATCTGGTCGAGGACCCGTGGCTCGGGGGAGTGTGTCAGCGCGATGGACAGGTCGGCCGAGGACGAGACGGCGCCGGCCACCGCCGGGTAGTCGTCCCGGTCGATGTGGGGGTCGTCCACGCCGACCAGGTCGAGCTGCCGGCCACCGGCCTTGAGGGTGGTCCGGGCGTTGTTGAGGTCCGCCCAGCCGGCGCCGGTGAGCACCTGGCGCAACTCCTCGTAGGGCAGGTCGACGCCCTCGGTGTACTCCCGGTCGGGCAGGAAGTAGGTGAACGGGTTCTTCAGCACCGGCCCGGTGTAGTCGTTGGAGCCGAACACGAACGCGCCCGGGTAGTCCAGCAGCGGTTGCAGCGCCCGCAGCACGCCCGGCACCGCGCCCGGGTGCGCCATGTTGTCGCCGGTCACCACGACCAGGTCCGGGTCGAGGGCGGCCAGCGACGCCACCCAGCGCTGCTTGCGCGCCTGGTCGGGCATCATGTGCAGGTCCGACAGGTGCAGCACGCGCAGTGGCTCCGCGTCGGCCGGCAGCATCGGCACGTCGTACCGCCGGAGGGTGAACATGTTGCGCTCGACGAGCGACGCGTACGCGAGTGTGGTCGCGCCGACCGCGGCGGTTCCGGCGGCGAGGCGGAATAGTGTGCGCTTTCGCATGGCGTTCAGGGTAGTTTGACCGTCCATGAGCACGCTGAAGGACCGCCTCACCGCCGACATGCGTTCCGCCCTCAAGGCGCGCGACGAGTTGACCACCTCCACGCTGCGGATGGCCCTGGCCGCCGTCGGCACCGCCGAGGTGGCCGGCAAGGCCAAGCGCGAGCTCACCGACGACGAGGTGCTCGCGGTGTTGACCAAGGAGGCCAAGAAGCGCCGGGAGGCGGCCACCGCCTTCGCCGACGCGGGCCGCGCCGAGCAGGCCGCGAAGGAGACCGCCGAGGGTGAGGTGCTGGACCGCTACCTGCCCAGGCAGCTCTCCGACGCCGAGCTGACGGAGCTGGTCGCGGGGGCGCTCGCCGCGGGCGGCTTCACCGGCAAGGCCCAGATGGGCCCGGCCATGAAGGCGGCCCAGGCCGCGGTGGCCGGCCAGGCCGAGGGCGGTCGGGTCGCCGCCGAGGTACGCCGACAGCTCGGCCTCTGATCTGCCGGTTCGGACCGACGAAAACGGGCGGGCACCCGCAGTGGGTGCCCGCCCGTTCGTGTGTCCTGCTCGTCGGCTCAGCCGTTCGGGCGGCCGCCGGGTCGACCGGGCGTGCCACCGGGAGGTGCCGGCTTGTTGCCGTCCGGCGGGGTGCCGCCACCGCTGCTGATCTGGATGGTGACGGGGCCGCCCTTGATGGTGCGCCCGTCCGGGTTGGTGCCGGCGGCGGTGCCCGCCGGGCAGGGGGACGCGACCTTCGCCTCGGAGACGATCGGCTCGAAGCCCGCGCCCTTGATCCGGGACTTGGCGGTCTCCACCGGCTGGCACTTCACGTCCGGGATGCTGCGCTGGTCACCCTCGGAGATCTTCTGGCCCGGGGGCTCGAAGTTGATCCGCGGCTTGCCCTTCATGGCGTCCCGCAGCGTCTCGTACACCGGCGGGTTGATGCCGTCCTTCTCGGCGTGCTTCATCTTGACGTTGGTCTGCGGCCAGTCCGGGTCGGCCATGATGCCGGCCACCGCGTACTGCTTGGTCATCGCGACCAGCGCGGCGGTCTTCTCGGAGTCGGTGGTGCCGGACTTGCCGGCCACCGGCGCGTCGACGATGCCCTTCACGACCGCGGCGGTGCGGCTGCTGCCGCACTTGCTGGTCTTGGAGTTGTCGCCGACCGGGCAGCGGGCGGCGTCCACGGCGGCGCGGGCCACGTCGGTGCTGAACCGCTTCTCGCAGCGCGGGTTGGCGATGTCGAGCTTCTTGCCCTCCGGGTCGCGGATCTCCTGCACCGGGATCGGCTCGCAGTACTTGCCGTCCGCCGCGAGGGTCGCGTAGGCGTTGGCCAGGTCCAGCGGCGTGGTGGAGGAGACGCCCAGGGTGAAGGCGCCCCACTGGTGGGCCGAGTCCTTGGTGGCGGCGAACTTGGCGTCGTTGCTGGCCCGGAACTGGATGCCGGCCCGCTTGGCGACGTCGACCACGTTCTCGGCGCCGACCTGCTGCTGCAGCGGCACGAAGTAGGTGTTGATCGACTGGGCGAAGGCGCTCCACATGTTCTGCACGCCGCCGGCCTTCTTGCCGGAGTTGGTCGGGCAGTAGAAGTGGGTGCCGGGGCAGGCCGCCGGGCTGCTGCTGTCGATGATGTATTCCGACTTGAACTGCTGCGGCGCGTTGAACGAATAACTGAGCGGGATGCCCTTCTCCAGCGCGGCGACGATGGTGAAGATCTTGAACGTCGAGCCGGCCTGGTAGCCGGCGATGCCGTCGCCGCCGGTGAGCAGCGGGTTGACCGTCGCCGGGTAGTTGCCCTTGATGCCGCGCCTGCTCTTCGCCGGGTCGCTGGAGATCTTGTTCTTCGGGTTCTTCGGATCGTCCAGCTTGAACTGCCGGTTGACCGCGAGCGCCCGCACCCGGCCGGTCCCCGGCTCCACCACGGCGACCATGGCGGCTTCCTTGCTGGTCTCCTTCTTGGCCCGGCGAACCGCCGCGTCCGCGCCCTTCTGTGCCTGGACGTCGATCGAGGTCACGACGGTGTAGCCGCCGCTCTTCAGGCGCCGCTCACGGTCGTACGAGGTCGAACCGAACGTCTCCTGCTGCATCCACCAGCGGTAGAAGTAGTCGCAGAAGAAGCCCCAGCTGTTGACGTTTGTGGCGACGCAGCCGTTCGGGGTGCGCTTGTCCTGCACCTTCAGCTTGACCGCCTTGGCGGCGTCGGCCTCCTGCTGGGTGATGGCCTTGGTGTCGACCATGTTCTGGATGACGTAGTTACGCCGGTCCAGCGCGAGGGGGTAGCCGCTCTTGGTGGTCGGGTCGTTGGTCGTCGGGGCCTTCACCATGCCGGCCAGCAGCGCGGCTTCCTCGATCTTCAGCTTGCTCGGCGGCTTGCCGAAGTAGACCTGGCTGGCGGCGTAGATGCCGTACGCGCCGTTGCCGAACGAGGCGAGGTTGAGGTAGCGGGTCAGGATCTCGTCCTTGGAGAACTCCTTGTCGACCTGCAGGGCCAGCCGCATCTCGCGGAGCTTGCGGGCGCTGGTGTCCTCGGTCGCGGCGACCACGTCGGCCGGATGCGTGGCCGAGTAGGCGATGGCCAGCCGGACGTACTGCATGGTCAGCGTCGAGGCGCCCTGACGCCCGGCGCCGTCGCTCTGGTTGTTGACGAACGCGCGGGCGACACCGTTGATGTCGACGCCGTTGTGCTTGTAGAAGTCGTGGTCCTCGGCCGCGATGATGGCCTTGACCATGTACGGCGAGATGTCGGCGAGCTTCACGTCGCGGCGGTTCTCGTCGTACATCGTCGCCAGCGGCGTCTTGCCGTCCGACGCGAGCAGGTAGCTGATCTGTGGCGCGCGGGCCACCGTCAGCTCCGTCGGCAGGTTGCCGAATGTCTCTGCGCCGGCCTTGGCGGCCAGGCCGGACATCGCCACCGCGGGGAAGGCCGCCGCAGCGACCACCACGCCAGCCAACAGGCCACATATGAGCAGCGATGCGGCGTTGGTCAGCACATTGTGGTCACGTTTCCGCATCCAGGTCACCTCGGCATGGTACGCGAGTAGGGAACGAGGGGCGCTGGGGCGTTCTTTCCCCATTTCCTGCGTGCGCTGCCCTCGTTGTGCTAAACGCATGACCCCCCGTACGAGGTTGCGTGTGACCTGGCGCGAGTCTCCACCGTTCGGCGGAGGCTCCGCAGCGTTTTCGCCGACCTCGGCGGGGTAACCGGCGGTCGAGAGCCCGGGAAGCCGGGAGTGTCCGGAATGATGGATTTCGCCGACAACGTTGCGTAATCAGCCGACTACAGAGCATGATGATGGCGGCGACAGCGCCACATGTCGTCCGCACCGCCTTGGGGAAGGCGGCCGGGCGACCGGGGGGAAATTGCCGGCTGCCGTGCAACGAGGTCGGTAGGTACTGCAAGGGGGGACGTGTACACATGGGCATGATCACTGACTGGCCGTCGCTGGCGGCGTGTCAGAACGGGGACCCGGACGCGTTGTTCGTACAGGGCGCCGAACAGAACGTGGCGAAGCGGATCTGCCGGAGCTGCCCAGTTCGGTACGAGTGCCTGGCCGACGCGCTGGACAACCGGATCGAGTTCGGTGTGTGGGGCGGTATGACCGAACGCGAACGCCGGGCGTTGCTGCGTCGGCACCCACAGGTGACGAGCTGGCGCAAGATGTTCGAGGCAGCGATGAAGAAGAACAGCAAGGACAAGGCTGGCAAGGACAAGATCCTCGTCAGCGCGGCCACCTGACGCCGGTCACGACCGGCCGATCGCCGCGCCGATCGTCCGCAGCCCGTCGACGTCGTGCACGTCGGCGGGCTGCGCCGTCACCGACACCGCCGGCACCGCCGGGAACGCCTCGGTGAACCGCGCGGCCACCTGCTGCTCGCGTACCGCCTGACGGGCCAGCGCGGCGTGCGCCCGCAGCACGTCGGCGGTGGCCTCGTGCCCACCCAGCTCGGCCAGCCGCTCCGCGGCGGCCCCACTCTGCTCGGCGTCCAGCTCCGGGACCACCGGTCGGTGCACCCGGTTGAGCACCAGGCCGGCCAGCGGCATCTTCTCCTCCCGCAGCCGGCCCGCGAAGTAGGCGGCCTCCCGGACCGCGTCCGGCTCCGGCGCCGCGACCAGCACGAAGGCCGTCTCCCGCGCCTGCAGGATGCGGTACGTCTGCTCGGCCCGCTGCCGAAAGCCCCCGAACATCGAGTCGAGCGCGGCCACGAAGCCGGACAGATCGGTGAGCAACTGCGCGCCGAGCACCTTCTGCACCACCTTCGAGAACATCCCGAACGAGGCCGTGACCAGGCTGAACATGCTCCGTCCGCCGCTGCGCGCCGGTGCCAGCAGCAGACGCAGCATCCGGCCGTCGAGGAAGCGGGACAGCCGGGCCGGCGCGTCCAGGAAATCCAGCGCCGAGCGGGACGGCGGAGTGTCCACCACGATCAGGTCCCACTCGCCCCGGGCATGCAGCTGGCCCAGCTTCTCCATCGCCATGTATTCCTGCGTGCCGGCGAACGTCGAGCTCATCGCCTGGTAGAACGGGTTCGCGAAGATCTCCGCGGCCTTCGCCGGGTCGGTGTGCTGGAGCACCACGTCGTCGAAGGTGCGCTTCATGTCCAGCATCATGGCGTGCAGCTCACCGCCGCTGGCCTCGACGTCGATGCCCTTGACCTGACGGGGTGTGTTGTCCAGCTCGGTCAGGCCCAGTGACTGGGCCAGCCGGCGGGCCGGGTCGATGGTGAGCACCACCGTGCGCCGGCCATGGTGCTCGGCGGCCCGCAGCGCCAGCGCCGCGGCCGTGGTCGTCTTACCCACCCCGCCGGCACCGCAGCACACGACGATCCGCACGCCCGGGTCGGCGAGGATCTGGTCGACGTCCAGCTGCGGCGCCGCGTCTTCGGAAGGCACCAATCGAGCGTATCGGGCCGCGTCGGTCCATGCGCCCGTGCCGAGCTCAGGTGTGAGTCAATCGGCGCTGACGAGGGCGCGGGCCAGGGTCGTGAGGGCCGCCCGGTCCACCCCGTCGGGCAGCAACGGCAGCTCGACCATCGGCAGCCCCAACTCCACCAGGTCGGCGCGGAGCGAATCCTCCAGTTCGCGCCGGATGAGCTGGTCTCGCGCCTCGTCGTGCAACCCGGCCACGATGTCCTGATCGGCCGGCAGCCCGGCGGCGACCAGGCCGCGCCGGAGTTCCGCGGCGGTGACCGCCGGGCCGGCCGGCAGCGGAGGTCGGGCGCCGTTGACGATCACCTTCCCGATACCGAAGCCGAGCGAGGTCAGGTCGGCGATGGCGTCCACCGTCTCCTGCACCGGCATCTCCTCCAGCAGCGTGACCACGTGCACGGCGGTCATCGGGGAGCGCAACAGCGCGGACACCCCCTCGCTCTGGGTCTTGATCGGGCCGACCTTGGCGAGCCGCGCCGTCTCGGCCGTGACGTTGAGGAAGCGGCCGATCCGACCGGTGGGCGGCGCGTCCAGCACCACCGCGTCGTACGCGCGCCGCTGCCCCGAGGTCCGGGTGGTGGCCTCCTTCACCTTGCCGGTGAGCAGCACGTCACGCAGACCCGGGGCGATGGTCGTGGCGAAGTCGATGGCGCCGAGCTTGCGCAGGGCCCGGCCCGCCGCGCCCAGCTTGTAGAACATGTCGAGGTACTCGAGCAACGCCTCCTCGGCGTCCACCGCGAGCGCGCGCACCTCACCGCCGTCCGGCGTGTCGGCGAGGTGCCGCTCCTCGTACGGCAGCGGTTCGATGCCGAAGAGCTGGGCGATGCCCTGCCGGCCCTCCACCTCCACCAGCAGGGTGCGCCGGCCACCGGCGGCCAGCGCCAGGGCCAGCGCCGCCGCCACGCTGGTCTTGCCGGTGCCGCCCTTGCCGGTCACCACGTGGAGGCGGGCCGACCATCCGGTACCGGCCGGGTCGGACGGCCGCTCAGCTGCACGCACCCGTCGAGCCTATCCAGGCTTGCCGGTCAGGCGACCTCGCAGACCCACCAACCCGTCTTCTGCACCACAGTGAAGCGCAGGTCCTGGTCGGCCACCTTCTCGTCGGCGGTGGTCATGGTGATGCGCGTGGAGACGGTGGCCCGGTCGCCGGTCTGGTTGTCGACCTTTGGGGTGGTCCACTTGAACCGGGGGTTCTGGTACTCGGACGCGTACTTCTGCACCTCGGCCACCTTCGCCGCGATCTTCTTGTCGTCGCGGGAGGCGGCGCAGACGTGACTGGCGGCCTTGGTCGCGTCCCGGTCCTTGTAGACGGCGGTGAGGAACTCGTCGACGGCGACCGCCGGCTCCTTCGCGCCCTCGCCGGATTCGGCGTTGCGCAGGGTCAGGAACGCCACGACGCCGCCGCCCACGCAGAGCACCATGATCACGACCAGCGCGATGGCGGCGATCAGCAGGCCGCGCTTCTTCTTCGGCTCGACGGTGCCCTGGTACGGCGGGTAGCCGGGCGGGGGTGGTGGGATCGCACCCGGGGCCCCGGGGGACTGCGGCGTGCCGGCCGGGTCGTCGGTCTGCGGGACGCCAGCGGGCGGGCCGGGCTGGGTCGGCACGCCCGGCTGCGCGGGGAGCGCCCCCGGCGCGGGCTGTCCGGGATGAGCGGGCTGCCCGGGAAGGGCGAGCTGGCCTGGCTGGGCGGACGGGCCCGCAGCGGCGAACGGGCCCGCAGGGGCGGCCGGGCCGGGAAGTGCGGGCTGGGCGGCCGGGCCGGGTTGGGTGGCGGTCGGCGAGCCGGGACGCTCCTGGACGGTCGCCCCGTCGGACTCCCTCAAGGGGGCGGTCGGGTCGGGTTGCCCGGAGATCGGCTGGCCGGAAGGCGCCGGATCGGACTGGCCGGAGGCCGTCGGGCCGGGCTGTCCGGGGATGGTCGGCGTCTCGGGCTGACCGGCGGAATCCGGGGGCGCCGACGGAAGAGCGCGCGGGCCGGCCTGGTCGCCGCTGGGCGGTTGGGTCATCTCGTTCCCCCGGGGGTGCGGCGCCCGGCCGCCACCCCTGGCGCCGAGCGAGATCGAGCGGGCGGCCGGGCGCTGTGCGACCGTCCGACCGGAAGGGTAGCGGCCAGCCGCCGGTTCGGTGTCGCCCCTACCGCGCGGTGCTTGGCATCGCGCGCACGTCCAGACCGTGAGATCACTCGCAGTCGGGATTCCTGCCCAACATCTGTCGCATATGTGACTGCCGGTGACTGATCGTGCGCGTCCTGTTGGCGGGACTGTCGCCGTGGACCTACCTTCGTCCGGTGCGGGGGCCGGAACGGATGAATGGTCCGGGCCGGAAGCGTGGTCCGAGAGGTACGACCGGAGGCAGTTCATGCGCGATGCGGACAACATCCCTCGCACCCAGTTCCCGACGAACGAGCGGCAACGCCGGCCCGGGTCCGTGGGAGAGGTGGCCGGCGGGCCGTTCGGCGGCCTGCCCATCAACGAGCGGTCGTACCGTCGGGTTCCGGAGCCCCCGGAGGTGATCCGGGGGTCGAGCCGGCCCGGCGAGCGGCTGCGGGACGAGGACGAGCCCGGGTTCGTCATCCACCTGCCGATCCGGGTGCCCGACCTGGCCTCGGCGACCCTGCTGGCCGGTCGAGTCGCCGAGTCGCTGGGCTTCCTACCGGAGCTGGACGCCGGCGAGACCACCGTGTCCAACGCCGACGACCAGAACAACCGCCACCGGGTCTTCTGCGACCTGCTGCTGCCCGACCGGTCGCGCTGCCCCCAGGGGTACGAGCACCAGGGGCCCTGTGGAGAGCTGCCGGCCACGCCGGAGCAGCGTCCCGCGCCTCGTCCGGCCAGCGGACCGTAGGCTGTGCCCGACGAAGTCCGCACCACGAGGGAGCCCTCCAGCGATGCAGAAGTGGGAATACTCCACGGTCCCTCTGCTGGTCCACGCGACCAAGCAGATCCTCGACAACTGGGGTGAGGACGGGTGGGAACTCGTCGCCGTGGTCCCCGGCCCCAACCCCGACCAGCTGGTGGCGTATCTGAAGCGGCCCAAGGCATGAGCAACGGCCCCCACGCGAAGCTCGCCGAGCTGGGCCTCGAACTGCCCGACGTGGTGCCGCCGGTGGCCAGCTACGTGCCGGCCGTGCAGTCCGGGCAGCACGTCTACGTCTCCGGCCAGCTGCCGATCGCCGAGGGCAAGCTGCTGGCGACCGGCAAGGTCGGTGCCGGCATCTCCGCCGAGCAGGCCAAGGACCTGGCCCAGCGGTGTGCGCTCAACGCGCTGGCGGCCGTCGACTCGCTGGTCGGCCTGGAGAACGTGGTCAAGGTGGTCAAGCTGACCGGGTTCGTGGCTTCGGCCCCCGGCTTCATCGGCCAGCCCGCCGTGATCAACGGCGCCTCCGACCTGTTCGGCACCGTCTTCGGCGAGGCCGGCCGCCACGCCCGCAGCGCCGTCGGGGTCGCCGAGCTGCCCCTGGACGCCCCGGTGGAGATCGAACTGATCGTCGAGGTCGCCTGACCGCACCGCCACCGTCCCGCGATCGTGCGCCGTCGCGCCCGGAGGAAAGCCCTGAACAGGGATGAATCAGGGGCTGGACCTGCATGATCGCGGGCCGTGGCGGGCGGGGTCGTACGATCGCAGCCATGAGCGGGCACGTGACGGGGGCGACTGCGGCGCTGGCCGACAGGCTGCCGAGCTGGGTGACACTGCTGCGCGCGCCGAACCCCGGCCCGATGACCCTCGACGGCACCAACACCTGGCTGCTGCGCGCGGCACCGGGTGAACCGGCGGTGGTCGTCGACCCCGGGCCGGCCGACGAGGGGCACCTGGCGGCGATCGCCGCGCACGGCCCGATCGCGCTGATCCTGATCACGCATGGCCACCCCGACCACACCGAGGGCGCCGCCCGGCTCAGCGAACTGCTCGGCGGGGTGCACGTCCTCGCCGTCGACCCGGCGCACACCATCGGCGGTACGCCCCTGACCGATGCGCACCTGGGCGGCTTCGGCCTGGGCATCCGACTGCTGGACACCCCGGGGCACACCGCCGACTCGGTCTGCTTCGTCGTCGAGCACGGCGACGAGCGGGCGGTGCTCACCGGTGACACCATCCTCGGCCGCGGCACCACCGTGGTGGCCCACCCCGACGGGCACCTCGGCGACTACCTGAGCAGCCTGGAGCTGCTGTCCGCGTACACCGGAATTCCGGCGCTGCCCGGGCACGGCCCGGCGCTGGCCGACTGCGCCGCCGCCGCCACCTTCTACCTTGCCCACCGCCGGGCCCGCCTCGACCAGGTCCGGGCGGCGGTCGCCGCCGGCGCGCGGACACCGGCGGACGTGGTCGCGGCGGTCTACGCCGACGTGGACCGCTCGCTCTGGTGGGCCGCGGAATGGTCGGTCCGTGCCCAGTTGGAGTATCTGGGCGTCGACACCGGGGAATCCACGCCGGGGGTCAGTGGGTTGGAGCACATGTGACCTGCCCGGTGTGCGGAACTGTCGCTGTCCCCGGCGCACGGTTCTGCCACAACTGCGGTGCCGCGCTGCCGGCCGCCGCCACGTTGCCGGCGGCCGAGCGTCGGGTCGTCACAGTGCTCTTCGGTGACCTCTCCGAATTCACCTCCTGGTCGGAGGACCTCGACCCGGAGCGGGTCGGAGCGGTCACCGACCGGGTGCTCGCCTCCCTCGCGGGGGCGGTGAAGACGTTCGGCGGGCACGTCGACAAGCTGACCGGCGACGGGATCATGGCGGTCTTCGGGGCGCCGGTGGCACACGAGGACGACGCCGAACGGGCCGTCCGGGCCGCCCTGTCCATGCAGCGGGCCGTGCGCCGGGTGCTCGACGACGAGCGCGGCGGCGGTGCGCCGCTCGGCCTCCGGGTCGGCCTGAACACCGGCGACGTCATCGCCGGCATCCAGGCGGCCATCGAATACACGGTCATCGGCGACACGGTGAACACCGCCGCCCGGCTGGCCGACGCCGCCGCGGTCGGCGCGGTCTACGCCGGCGGACGGACCGCCGCCGCGACCCGGCACGTCGCCTCCTGGCGGGCGCTGCGCCCGCTGCGGCTCAAGGGCAAGCGCGAGCCGGTCGAGGCGTACGAGCTGCTGGGCCTGCTGGACGCGCCGGGCACCCGGTCGGGTCTCGGCGACGAGGCGCCCTACGTGGGCCGGGAGACCGAGATCGGCCGGGTCGCCGGCCGACTCGCCGAGGTGATCGACCAGGGTGACCCGCGGGTGCTGCTGATGACCGCCGAGGCGGGCATCGGCAAGTCCCGGTTCGCCGCCGAGGTCGAGCGCCTCGCCGCCGGGTACGACGTGGGCGCCGGCCGGTACGCCGCGCACACCGGCGCCCGGGTGCTCTCGGTGCGGTGCGCCGCCTTCGGTGAGCGGCGCAGGCTCGCGCCGTTGGCCGACCTGGTCCGTGCCGCGGTCGGTCTGCCCGGTGACGCGGCAACCGCGCTGACCCGGCCGGCCGTGGAGGAGCGGCTGCGGCGGCTCGGTCAGCGGCTCGCCCGCTCCGCCGGCGAGACGCCCGCGATCGCCACCGACCAACTGCTCACCCTGCTCGGGTATGCCGAACTGCCCGTGCACGGCGGCACCGACAACGGCGAGTGGGGCAGCACGACCGCCTCGCCCGCCGATGCCGAGGCGGTGCCGAACGCCGTCGCCGACCTGCTCAGCGGGCTCGCCTCGGAGGCGCCCCTGGTGATCGTGGTGGACGACCTGCACGACGCCACCCCCGAAACCATCCGCGCTCTCGGGGGGACCCTCTCCCGACTCACCGGCCCGGTGCTCGTGCTGCTGCTCGGCCGCCCCGAGCTGGTCCGCACCGCCGGTGCGCTGACCCGCGTCGCGGACGCCGAGGTGCACTCCCTGCCGCCGCTGCGGGGCGCCGACGCCGCCCGGCTGCTCACCAGCTACCTCGGCGGCGGGAAGCTGCCACCGGCCGACGCGGACCGACTGCTCGCCACCGCCCAGGGCAACCCGTTCTACCTCGCGGAGCTGGTCACCCTGCTGATCGAACGCGGCGCGCTGACCGCCGAGCGGCCCGCGTCCGGTGACCCGAGCACGCCGGCCGGCTGGCGCCTCGTACCCGGTTCCCTGGGCAGCCGGCTGCTCTCCCGGGACCTCGCGGCCGTCCTGGCCGCCCGGATCGACGCGCTGCCACCGGACGCCCGTTCCGTCCTGCGGGACGCGGCGGTGGTCGGTGACACGGTGCCGACCGGCGCGCTGGAGGCGCTGCGCGAGCAGCGAGCCGGCCGCGACGGGAGGCCCTCGGCGGTGGTCGCCGTGGAGTTCGACCGGGCCGTCGAGGAGCTGCTGCAACGCCGCATGCTGCACCGCACCCGCGCCGGCTACGCGTTCGCCACCCCGCTCATGCGAGAGGCCGCGTACGCCGGGGTGAGCAAGGCGGAACTGGCCGAGCGGCACGCCGCGCTGGCCCGCTGGGCGGCGCCCGTCGACGGGGTCACGACCGGCGGGGTGGGCGGGTTCACCGAGGAGGCACGCGACGACTTCGTCGCCATGCACGTCCAGCGGGCCGCCACGCTCGCCGACGCGGTGAAACTGCGACCGGACGCGCCGGCCCGCGCCGTGGTCCCGCTCGGGGTCGCCGCGCTCGGCCGGGCCGCCCGCCGGTCGCTGTCCGCCGGGGAGCCCGCGCTCGCCGTCGAGTACGCCGAACGCGCCAGCGAGCTGGCCCGCGACGGGATACCGGCGACCGACCGGGTGGTGCACGCCCGTGCGCTGCTGCAGATCGGCCGGGTCGCCGACGCGCTCGCCTTCGCCGAGAAGATCGCCGCCAACGCGGGGGACGAAGCCACCCGTGCCAGCGCCCTGCTGCTCGCCGGGCAGGCCCAGCAGACCCTCGGCGACCAGGGTCGGGCGGAGGCCGCCTGGCAGGAGGCGTTGCAGGTGGCCACGGCCGGCGGGCTGCCCGCGCTGCGCGCGTCCGCCATGCGTCGGCTCGGCATGGGCGACTTCGTGGCCGGTCGGCTCAGCCAGGCGAGCAGCCGGTTGGCTGCCGCCTACCAGGTCAGCCTCAGCGCACAGGATCGGCGTGGGCAGGCCTGGTCGCTGCAGAACCTGGCCTGGGTGACCACGACCCGGGGTGACTTCGCCGGCACCGATGCCGTCCTCGGCCGGGCCGCCCGGCTCTTCGCCGAACTGAAGGACCCGTACGGGCGGGCCTGGCTGCGGGGCACCACCGCGTTCGCCCGGCTGCTCGCCGGTCGGCTGCGGGAGGCGTGCCGGATGGCGCAGGTCTTCCTGCCCTTCGGCGAGCGGGTCGGCGAGGCGTGGGCGGTGGGCACGCTGCGCGCGGTCGCGGCGTTCGCCACCGCCGAGTTGGGCGAGCTGGCCGAGGCGGACCGGGAGGCCCGCCGGGCGTACCGCGAGTTCGCCGCCGCGTCCGACGACTGGGGGCGCGGGTTCGCGCTGGTCGTCCGGGCCGTCGTGGCCCGTGGGCTGGGCGAGCCGGAGCACGCGGCCGACCTGCTCACCGACGCCCTGGCGTACGCCGACCAGACCTCACACCCGCTGCTCACCGGAATGGCCGGCACGCTGCGCGGCTTCGTGGCGCTGGACATGGGCGACCACGAGACCGCCGAGCAGGCCGCCCGAGCGGTGCTGACGGCCGTCGAACCGCACAACCCGCAGGCGCCGGCGCAGGTCGCGCCCCGGGTGCTGCTGGCCACCGCCCGACTGGCCGCCGGTGATCCGGCGACCGCGGTCGGGCTGCTCGCCCCGGTGGCGACGGCTGCCGCCAACGCGCCCTCCCTGCTCTTCTCCCGCCGCCAGACCATGGCCCGGTACGCGTCGGCGCTGCTCGCCCACGGTCAGCGGGAGCAGGCGCTGGACTGGGCCCGACGGGCGGTCACCGCGCCCGCCGAGGACGTGCGCAGTCAGGTGATCGCGGCGAGCGTGCTCGCCGAGGCGCTGGCGGCCTGCGGCCACGCGGCGGAGGCGCGGTCCTGCGCCGACGAGGCGGTCCGCCTCGCGTACGCCACCGAACAACGCAGCGAACGAGCAGCAGCCAAAGCCCTCCAAACCCGCCTAACCCTCCCCTAACCCCTCCCCCGCCCCGGGCCCCCGCCCGGGGTCTCCCGCCCGTTGATCACGAAGTTATTGCGCCGACACGCCGATATCGGTGGCAATAACTTCATGATCGCCGCGGTGGGTGGCGGGTGGGGTGGGGGTGGGGTGGGGCGGTTTTGGCGGTTCTGGGGATGTGGTGGTCGGGGTGAGGGGCTAGCGTGTCACCACCGTGCGGTGGTCCACAGTGGCGACCGTCGCCGTGCCTGGGGAGGCCCTCATGAAGCTGCCGCGTTCCGTCGCGGGGTGGACCATCGCGGTCTTCGGCGTACTGGCGCTGGTGATGGGCGCGGTCGGGTTGCTCTGGCCGGAGGCGCAGCTGCGCCTGCTCGGGTTCGAGGTGCCGGCGACGCGTGGCGCCGGCGACTACACCGGCACGTTCCTGCTGGCGTCCTCGATGGCGTCGTTCAACATGGGCGTCTACTACCTGCTCGCGACGGTCACCGAGTGGCGGGCGTTCTACCGGTTCACGGTGGTCTTCCGGCTGGTCACCTTCACCGTGTTCAGCATCGCCGTGCTGGCCGACATCGCCCCGGACCGGTTCTTCGGCGTGGCCGCCTGGGAGGGGTTGGGCGCGGTGGCCACCGCGGTCGGATTGCGGATGGACGCTCGCCGGGGCACGCCGGCCGCCGCCGACACCGCTGCCGACACCGCTGCCGTGTCTCCCGCCCCTGCCGCTCCCGCCGCCTCCACGTCGGCCGATGTCGACGTGCCGGGAGGCGCCGGAGAGGCGCCCGGCGCGGCCGGTGCCGCTCCGGCGGACGCGGCGCGCTGAGCCGCCGGCCGGGTTGGGTATTTTCGAGCGGTGACCGACACCCCGACCGGTGGCTTGCCGGTGCCGATCGTGCCCGGTCTGACTGATTTGCGGGTCTTTGCCCGAGGCGGCTACGCCACCGTCTACCAGGCCACCCAGATCTCGGTCGGCCGAGAGGTCGCCGTCAAGGTCGAGAACCGCACGCTGGACAGCGAGCGCGACCAGGCCCGTTTCCTGCGCGAGGCGCGGGCCGCCGGGCGGATGTCGTCGCACCCGCACGTGGTGGACCTCTTCGACGTCGGCGTCACCGTCGACCAGCACCCATACCTGATCATGGAACTCTGTGACGGGTCGTACGCCGAGCGGATGCGCAGCTCGCCGCTCGGCCCGGTGGAGGCCCGCGATCTCGGCATCAAGATCGCGGATGCGTTGGCGCACTCGCACGGGGCCGGGGTGCTGCACCGGGACGTGAAGCCCGCGAACATCCTCTACTCGCACTTCAACTCGGCGGTGCTGGCCGACTTCGGGCTGGCCGTGCTGGCCGAGGCGCGCGACGCCTCGGTCACCCTGGAGGTGCTCACCCCGGCGTACGCGCCGCCGGAGATGTTCAGCCACAGCCCGCCGTCGCCGGCCGTCGACGTGTACGCGCTCTGCGCCACCCTCTACGCGGTGATGCACGGCCGGCCGCCCCGCTGGCAGTCCGAGCGCAACCCCAGCCTGGTGACCGTGCTGGAGATGTTCAACCAGCCACTTCCCGGCCTCCCGGGCGTACCGGACGAGCTCATCGACGTGCTGCGCCTCGGCATGGCCAACGACCCGGCCGAGCGACCGTCCGCTCTCGAACTGCACGACCTGCTCGCCAACCTGCCGTTCGGCTCGCCGGCCGCCCCGGTGAGCGGCGTCCCGACCAGCGGTGCCCCGGTCAGTGGCTCTCCGGTCAGTGGTGGCCCGAGCCGGTCCGGCCTGTACGGCACCGGTCAGCCAGTGCCGCGCCCCCCGGTCGAGGACTCCCGCCCCAGCATCCCCGGCGGCCGGCGCTGGCGGCGGCGCTGGTTCCTCGGCGGCGCCGGAGTGCTGGCGCTCGCCGCCTCGGCCACCACCGGGGCCTGGCTGGCGAGCAGTGGTTCGCCGCCCGACCCGTCACCGTCGGTGACCCAGGTCGCGGCACCGGCGACCGGGCCGCTGCCCGGCTGCGCGTCCGGCGCCGGGGCACCGACCGCGCTGCCCAGCGGTGCCCGTTGCCTCCCCGAGCTGGAGTGCTTCGGCCCGGTGCGCATCCGCGGCGCCCGCGCCGAGGCGGCCCGGGTCCCCTGCGACGGCCGGCACACCTGGGAGACGTACGCCGAGGGCATCCTGCCGGTGCCGCTCGTCGGCGCGGCCTACGACGAGGTGATCGCCGCCGAGCCGGTACGGCAGGTGTGCAGCGCCACGACGTTCCGACTGACCACGAAGATCGCCGAGCCGGTCGGCTGGCACCTGGAGGTGTTGCCGCCGGTGGACGGCAACGTCGACCGGATCTACCGGTGCCTGGCGGGGCGGGGCGTCGACGCGCTCACCGCGCCCACGCTCACCGGTCGCTGAACCCGCCGCGCGCCCGTCCCCGGTCACGCACCGCACGCAACGCGTCCCGGCTGTCCAGGGCGTCGAGCGTGTCCGCGTCGATCCCGTACGGCATCAACTCCGGCGGCGCGGTGGCGTGCGGTTGGTCCGCCGGCTCTGGTTCGGCGCGCTGGCGGGCGGCGGACACGGCGACCGCGGTGACCATGGCCAGCAGCACGCAGAGCAGTGCGAGAACGACACCGAGAAAGTCCTGCCGGCGCAGAACGACCAGCAGGGCCAGCAGCGCGACGGCACCGGGCGCCGCGACCGCCGCCACCATCCGCGCATCGATCCTGGACAGTCGATTCACCCCTCCAGCATGTCCTGACCGGGCCCGCTGTCAACCGGAGACGCGATCCGCCGCGCCGATCGGCGTTGATCGAACGGACCAGCCGACCCGACCGGTCGGGGTGCACACGCAGTGGACCCAGCTCGCTACTCTCGGTGTTCCGCAGGCTGCTCCGTCAGCGAGGTCGCCCATGAACGTCCACAGTTCCCAGTCCCGGCTCCGCTCGGTCGCGACGACGCTGGCGGTTGCCCTGACCCTCACCCTCTCCGCCGCCGCCGGCTGCGACAGCCGCAAGGAGCCGGACCTGCCGTCGGTGCAGGAGAAGCTGCGCGAGTCGCACATCTACGGGCAGTCGAAGCTGCGCATCGGTGTCGCCACCAACGAGCCGTTGATGGGCGACCTCCGCAACGGCCAGCACGTCGGCTTCGACGTCGAGATCGGTAGGTACATCGCCGCCTCCCTCGGTTACGAGGGCGACCAGCAGTTGGAGTTCGTGTCGGCGGCCACCGAGGACCGGATCCCGTATCTGCAGGGCGGCACCGTCGACCTGGTGGTGTCCAGCTTCTCGATGACCGAGGAGCGCAAGAAGCTGGTCAGCTTCGCCGGCCCGTACTTCGTCACCACCCAGGAGGTGCTGGTGCCGGTCCGGCTGAAGGACAAGATCCGCACCATTGAGGACCTGCGCGACCCGGCCTACAAGGTCTGCACCACCGGCGGTTCCACCACGGAGGGTGAGCTGGAGAAGCGCCAGGTCAAGGCGTTGGTGGTGAAGGACGTCTGGGATTGCGTGACAGGCATCCGCGCCGGCCGGTACGACGTGGTCAGCTCGGACGAGACGATCCTCGCGGGCTTCCTGGCCACGTACCCGAAGGAGTTCGAGATCGTCGACCTGCCCTTCGGCACGAGCGAGCTGTTGGGCATCGGTGTGCCGATCGGCGATCCGGCGCTGCGTGACCTGGTCGCCTTCTTCCTGCAGAAGAGCTACCAGCAGGGCCGCAACGGGCAGGCCAGCCCGTGGCTGACGGCGTACAACCGGACCCTGGGCCCGTGGCTGCGCGTCGAGAAGACTCAGCCGCAACCACTTGAGGTTCCGAAGCTGGTCGACTTCGACGACAAGGCGCCCCGGCGGTGAGCACGGTGCCGACCGCCACCGGTGACGCGAGCGCCGGCGGCGGGGTGCCGCCGCCCCGGCCTTCCGTGCCGACCGACCACGTCGAGGTGGACGCCGTTGGGTGGCCGACCGGGGTGCCGCGGGCCGAACCCGCCGTGCCGGTCGCCGACGTCGAGCAGGTGCCGGTGCGGTGGGAACCGGCGGAGCGGCGGGCGCGGGCCAGCCAGTCGTTCTGGACGGCGGTCGTGGGCGTGCCGGCGATCTTCTCGGTGCTCCGGCTCGGCGTGGAGGCGGGTGGGGAGCTGCAGACCACGCTGCTGCTGGTCGCCAACGTCGGGCCGGTCAACCTGCTCGCTGGCTTCCTGACCACCGCGGCCCGGCTGCTCTCCACCGGGCTGGTCGCCGTCTTCGCGCTCGGCGCGGTGCTGGCCGTGAGCGTGGAACGACTGCCGCCCGGCACCCGTCGCCGCCCGCTCTTCGCGCGCTGGGCGGACCTCACCCCGGCCTGGGTGGTGCTGGCGAGCTTCCTGCTCGCCCTGCTCACCTGGCCGCTGCTCTACCTGCCGCTGCTGCTGCCGGCGTTCGCCGCCGCGTTCCAGCTCCGTCCGGACCGGCTGCACGAGTGGGTCGTACCCCGGTTGTCGGCGATCGTCGCGCTCTTCGCCGGGTACGGCTGGCTGCTGCTGCCGACGTTGCGCGACGCGGGTGGGCAGGGTGAGCTGCTGGTGCTGGCACTTCTCGTGGTGCCGCCGGTGTTGGCGCTCTTCATCGCCGGGCCGCTGCCCGGCGTGGTGATCCGACCGCTGGCGTCGCTGACCGAGGTGGCGGTGCTGGCCATGCTGGTCTGGGCCGCGGTGCCGGTGATCAGCACACCGGTGCTCCCGCTCACCGTCACCACTGTGGGCGCCGAGAACGGCCCGACCGAGGACGTACGGGGGCACGTGGTGACCACCGACGACGTCAACATGGTGATCCTGCAGGAACGGGGTGGAGTCCGGTACGTGCCGGTCGGCCTCGTCCGCGCGCAGGTGCTCTGCCCGAGCGAGGAGGAGCTGCCCCGGCACCGGCTGCGGATCCACGACTTCCACATCGAGGATTCGCTGCTGGAGGGGATGGGCCGCCGCGTCCGCCCGGTGCACCGCATCGACGCCGCCTGCCGCGCCCCCGGCTGACCGCTGCTCAGTAGGACTTCTCCTGACCGAGGACGTGTTGGGCGACGAAGTTCAGGATCATCTCCCGGCTGACCGGGGCGATCCGGCCGGCCCGGACCGCGCCGAGCAGGGTGGCCACCCCGTACTCGGTGGTCATGCCCGCCCCGCCGAGGGCCTGCACGGCGGTGTCCACGGCGAGCGCGGCGGCCTCCCCGGCCGCGTACTTGGCCATGTTGCCGGCCACCCCGGCCTCCAGGTCACGGCCGGCGTCGTACAGGGTGGCGGCCTTCTGGATCATCAGCCGGGCCAGCTCCACCTGCACCGCCGCGTGGGCGAGCGGATGCGACACCCCCTGGTGCGAGCCGATGCTCCGGCCACCCCACACCTTGCGGGTGGCGGTGTACTCGCTGGCCCGCTCGATGGCGTACCGGCCGGTTCCGGCGCCCATCGCGGCGACCGTGATCCGCTCCGGGTTGAGCCCGGCGAAGAGCGCGGGCAGGCCGGCGTCCAGGGATTCGCCGACCAGCGCGTCGGCGGGCACCCGCACGTCGTCGAGGTAGAGCAGGAACTGGTTCTCCGGAGAGACGATCTCCATGTCCAGCTTGGACCGGGTCAGCCCGGCCGCGTCGGTCGGCACCAGGAACAGCGCGGGCTTCAACTTGCCGGTGGAGGAATCCTCGGTCCGGGCCACCACCAGGACGTGCCCGGCCTCGTCGACCCCGGAGATGTAGCACTTGCGGCCGTTGAGCAGCCAGTCGTCGCCGTCGCGGCGGGCCACCGTGCCGAGCCGGTGGAAGTTGGAGCCGGCCTCCGGCTCGGTGATCGCGAAGACGATCTTCTGCGAGCCGTCGGCGAGGCCGGGTAGGTGCCGCTTGCGCTGCTCCTCGGTGCCGTGCCGGTTGATGACGGTGGCCGCGATGGCGGGGGAGACCACGAGCAGCAGCAGCGGGCAGCCGGCCGCCGCCAGCTCCTCGCAGACGATGGCCAGCTCGGTGATGCCGCCGCCCCCGCCGCCGTACTCGGTGGGGATGTTGACTCCCAGATAGCCGAGCCGTCCGGCCTCGGCCCACAACTCGGTGGTGTGCTCACCGGCCTTCGCCTTCTCGACGAAGTAGCCGTGGCCGTACCGGCGGCCCAGCGCCCGCACGGCGTCGCGCAGCTGGTCCTGCTCGGGGGTGAGGTCGAAGGTCATCGGGGGTCCTCCTCGGGGTTCGACGGCTCCAGGTCGCCGCTTGCGGGGGAGCCGTCGATGACGGCCAGGACGGTGCCGGTGCGCACCTGACCGCCGGCCGGCACCGGCAGCTCGGTGACCACGCCGTCGGTCGGGGCCAGCACGGGATGTTCCAGCTTCATCGCTTCCAGCGTGAGCAGTGGATCGCCGGCCGTGACCCGCTGGCCGACCTGGACGTGCACCCGGGTCACCGCGCCGGGCAGCGGCGCGAGCAGCGACCCGGCCGCCACCGCCGCCGTGGGCAGCGGGAGACGCGGCAGCTCGACGAGGCTCGCCGCCCCGTCCGGGCCGTCCACGAAGACCTCCGACCCCACCCGGTGTACGCGGTACGCCTGCCGAACCCCGTCGACGTCGAGCACCACCAGGTCGGGGGTCGCCTCGACCAGCGCCACGGTCGGCGCGTTCGCCGATTCGGAGGCGTCGCTGACCTTCGGCCGCTCGGCGGAGTCATCGGCTGGCAACGTGCTGGACCAGTCGGCGAGCGCGCCGGTCCGGTCCAGGTGGTAGCGGATCTCGATCTTGTCGCCGTTCGACCCGACGAAGCGGGTGGTCTGGGGGACCGCGGGCACGTTGCGCCAGCCCGAGGGAAGTCCGGCGAGGACGGGCGCGTCCGTCCGACGCTGCGCGGCACCGGCCAGCGCCGCCGCGAGCGCGGCGACCGGGAGTCGGTCGGCGGGGAGCAGCGGCGCGAAGACCTCCGGGTGCCGGTCCAGGAATCCGGTGTCGATCTCGCCGGCCGCGAACTCCGGGCTGCGCAGCACCCGAACCAGCAGATCGCGGTTGGTCGCCACCCCGTGCAGCTCGGCCCGCGCCAGCCCGCCCGCCAGCGCGCGGGCCGCCTCCGACCTGGTCGGCGCCACCGCGATCAGCTTGGCGAGCAGCGAGTCGTAGTGCACACCCACCACCGAGCCCGCCACGACGCCGGAGTCGAGCCGCAGGCCCGCCCGCTGGATCCAGCCGAACTCGCGGTCCACGCCGGGCACGTCGAAGCGGTGCAGGGTGCCGGTGGCGGGCCGCCAGCCCTGCGCCGGCTCCTCGGCGCAGAGCCGTACCTCGATCGCGTAGCCGCGCGTGGCGGGGTAGTGGTGGTGCTCGGGCAGCGGGGCGCCCTCGGCCACCAACAACTGCATCCGGACCAGGTCCAGCCCGACCGGGGTGATCAACTCGGTGACCGGGTGCTCCACCTGGAGCCGGGTGTTCATTTCGAGGAAGAAGAATTCGCCGGTCGGTGCCAGCAGGAACTCGACCGTGCCGGCCCCCACGTAGTCGACAGCCCGTCCGGCAGCCACGGCGGTCTCGTGCAGCCGCTCCCGCAGCCCCGGCGGGAGATCCCCGGGCGCCTCCTCGATGATCTTCTGGTGCCGGCGCTGGATCGAGCACTCCCGGACACCGAGGGCGGCCACCGTCCCGTGGGTGTCGCCGAAGATCTGCACTTCCACGTGCCGGCCGCGCTCGACGTACCGCTCGATGAAGACCGTGCCGTCGCCGAACGCGGCAGCCGCCTCGCGGCGCGCGGAGGCCACGGCCTCGGGCAGCTCGGCGGCGGCCCGGACGATCCGCATGCCCCGCCCGCCACCACCCGCGGACGCCTTCACCAGCACCGGGAAGCCCGTGACCTCGTCGGCGTCGGTCCAGCTCGGCAGCATCGGCACACCCGCGTCGGCGAGCAGCGCCTTCGCCGCCAGCTTGTCGCCCATCGCGGCGATCACCTTGGCCGGCGGCCCGACCCAGGTCAGCCCGGCGTCGGTCACCGCCGCCGCGAATTCGGCGTTCTCGGCGAGGAAGCCGTAGCCGGGGTGGACGGCGTCTGCGCCGCTGCGCCGGGCCGCGTCCAGGATCAGGTTCACCCGCAGGTACGTCTCGGCCGGCGTGTTTCCGGGCAGCCGCACCGCCTGGTCGGCCTCGGCGACGAACGGCGCGTCGGCGTCCGCGTCGGAGTGCACGGCGACGGTCTGCACACCCATCGCGCGGCAGGTGGCGAAGACCCGGCGGGCGATCTCGCCCCGGTTGGCCACGAGCAGTCTGTTGATCATGAGTGGCCCCTCTACATCCGGAAGACGCCGAAACCGTCGGCGCCCTTCACCGGTCCGTTGTGGATCGCCGAGAGGCAGAGCCCCAGCACGGTGCGGGTGTCCCGGGGGTCGATCACCCCGTCGTCGTAGAGCCGGCCGGAGAGGAAGAGCGCGCCGGACTGCGACTCGATCTGCTGCTCGACCATCATCCGCATCGCCGCGTCGGACTCCTCGTCGAATGAGCGCCCCCGGGCGGCGGCGGCCTGCCGGGCCACGATGGAGAGCACCCCGGCGAGCTGCGCCGGGCCCATCACCGCCGACTTGGCGTTCGGCCAGGTGAACAGGAACCTCGGCTCGTACGCCCGCCCGCACATGCCGTAGTTGCCGGCCCCGTACGAGGCGCCCAGGTTCACCGTCAGGTGCGGCACCGTCGAGTTCGACACCGCGTTGATCATCAATGCGCCGTGCTTGATGATGCCGCGCTGCTCGTACTCGGTGCCGACCATGTAGCCGGTGGTGTTCTGCAGGAAGATCAGCGGGGTGTCCGAGGCATTCGCGAGCTGGATGAACTGGGCCGCCTTCTGTGCCTCCGCGCTGAACAGCACCCCCCGGGCGTTCGCCAGCACCCCCACCGGATACCCGTGCAGCTCGCCCCAGCCGGTGACCAGCGCGTCCCCGTACGCCGGCTTGAACTCGTCGAAGTCGCTGCCGTCCAGGATCCGGGCCAGCACCTCGCGCGGGTCGAACGGCACCTTCAGATCGGAGCTGACGATGCCGAGCAGCTCCTCCGGGTCGTACTTCGGCGGCTGCGGCACGGCCGTGCGCGGCGACGGGCCCTGCTTGCGCCAGTTGAGCCGGCGGACGCACTGCCGGGCCAGCCGGATGCCGTCGCGCTCGTCGGCGGCCAGGTAGTCGGCGAGCCCGGACGTGCCGGCGTGCATCGCCGCGCCACCCAGCGACTCGTCGTCGGTGACCTCGCCGGTCGCCATCTTCACCAGCGGCGGCCCGGCCAGGTAGACCTGCGACCGGTCCCGAATCATGATCACGTGGTCGGACATCCCCGGCACGTACGCGCCACCGGCCGTGGCGTTGCCGAAGACCACGCTGACCGTGGGGATGCCCGCGGCCGAGAGCCGCGTCAGGTCCCGGAACACCCGGCCACCCGGGATGAAGATCTCCGCCTGGGTGGGCAGGTCCGCCCCGGCCGACTCGACCAGATTGACCATCGGCAGCCGGTTGGCCAGGGCGATCTCACCGGCCCGCCGGGTCTTCGCGAGCGACCACGGGTTGACCGCGCCGCCGCGTACCGTCGGGTCGTTGGCGACGATCAGGCACTCGACGCCCTCGACCACGCCGATACCGGTGACCACGCTGGCCCCGACCGGGAAATCCGTGCCGTACGCGGCGACCGGCGACAGCTCCAGAAACGGGCTGTCGGCGTCCACCAACAGCTCGATCCGCTCCCGGGGGAGCAGCTTGCCGCGCTTGTGGTGCCGGGACACGTACTTCTCGCCGCCGCCCGCCCGGGCCTGGTCCAGCGCGGCGTCCAGCTCGGCCAGTCGCTCCAGCAACGCCGCCCGGTTCGCCACGTGCCCCGGTGCGGCCGGATCGATCGCGCTGTCCAGGATCGTCATAGGCCCATGCCCTTCGCGATGATCTCGTTCATGATCTCGGTGGTGCCGCCGCCGATGCCGAGGATCCGGGCATCGCGGTAGTGCCGCTCCACCTCGGCGTCGCGCAGGTAGCCGAAGCCGCCGTGCAGTTGCAACGCCTGGTCGACGACCTGGTCACAGGCGGCCACCGCGACGTTCTTGGCCATCGCCACCTCGGTCACCACCGGCTCGCCGGCGACTGCTCCAGGTCGCGGCGCGGCGTCAGACGCGCCGAGCTGGAGTGGTCGAGCCACCCGGATGGCCACCTCGTGCACGTACGACCGGGCCGCCTCGGCGCGGGTGTGCATCTCGGCCAGCCGGTGCCGGACCAGCTGCCGGCTGGCCAGCGGACGCCCAAAGGTCTCCCGGTCCCGGCACCAGCGCACCGCCAGCTCGACGCAGCGCTGCGCGGTCGCGTACGCCTGGGTCGCCAGCGACAGTCGCTCGGCGGCGAAGTGCTGCATGATCGCCAGGAAGCCGGTGTTCTCCGCGCCGATCCGGTTGGCCACCGGCACTCGCACGTCGACGAAGGACAGCTCCGCCGTGTCCGAGCAGTGCCAGCCCAGCTTCTCCAGTCGGCGCCCCACCGTGAACCCGGGCGACCCCTTGTCGATGACGAGCAGGGTCAGTTCACCGCTGCCGGGGAAATCGGTGCACACCGCGGTGGTCACGAAGTCGGCCCGGTGCCCGCTGGTGATGTACGTCTTCGACCCGTTCACCACGTAGTGGTCGCCGTCGCGGCGGGCGGTGGTGCGGATGCCGGCCACGTCGGAGCCGCCGTCCGGCTCGGTGATCGCCAGCGCGCCGATCATCGTGCCGGCCAGGGTGGGCCGGACGTACCGCTCGATGAGGCCGTCGTCGGCGGGCGGCGGGGTGCCGCCGAGCCGGCCGCCCAGCGACCCGCCGGTGCGGGCGCCGGCCGCGGCGACCATGTGCGGCAACGCGATGCCGTGCGTGAACAGGGCCGCGACCAGACCGGACGAGCCGCCCGAGCGGATCAGCTCCTCCGTCACGATGATCGAGTCGAGCAGGTCACCGCCGCTGCCGCCCACCGACTCGGGAAAGCCGATGCCGAGCAGGCCGAGCTTCGCGGCGGTCGCGTGCAGGGCCCGGGGGACCTCGCCGGCCCGCTCCCAGTCGTCCAGGTGCGGCAGCACCTCCCGGGTCACGAAGGCCCGGGTCAACTCGCGCAGCTGCCGCCGTTCGGGGGTGTCCACGATGCTCATCGCGCCACCCCCGTCGGCACATCGGCGGGCAGGTCGACGATCCGGGCGCGCAGCAGCTCGCCGAGCGCCTTGGCCTGCGGATCGAACCGGGTCGACGCGGCGACCCCGGCCCCGAGCAGGCCCTCGATCACGAAGTTGACCGCGCGCAGGTTCGGCAGCTCGTAGCGCCGCACCGACAGCGACGCCGTCTCCGGCAACAGCTCGGCCAGCCGCTCGACGGTCAACCAGGCGCGCAGCCACGCGTACCCGGCGTCGCTTCGGGCCCAGACACCGAGGTTGGCGTCGCCGCCCTTGTCGCCCGAGCGCGCGCCGACCAGCTCGCCGAGCGCCCCGCGCCGGGTCGGGCCGTCAACCGCCGCGTCGCCGCCCGGTACGGTCTCGTCGTCCGCGGTGGGGACGGTGCGGAACGGCGGGGCGATCGGCACCCGCTCACCGCCGGGCAGGACCGCGACGTGCGCGACCTCGTCCTGCGGCACGGTGTCGGCGGTGAAGACGCCGTACGGTGTCGCGTCGCCCGGGAGGGTGGTCAGCGTGCAGCCCGGGTAGGAGGCCAGCGCCAGCTCCACCGCGGCGGCCGAGAAGGCCCGCCCGGCCCGCGCCTTGTCACTGTCGCGCAGGTGTACGTGCAGCAGGGCGCTGGCCACCTCGGTGTCGGCGGCGTCCGGGTGGTCGGTGCGGGCCAGCGTGACTTCCAGCCCGTCCTTGCCCACCGCCTCCTCGATCTGCCCCCGTACCAGGGCCGCCTTCGCCTCGATGTCCAGCCCACAGAGGACGAACGTCATCGAGTTCCGGAAGCCGCCGAGGTTGTTGACGCCCACCTTGAGCGTTGCCGGGGGCGGGGTGCCCCGGACGCCGGAGACCCGGACCCGGTCCGGCCCGTCGGGGCGCAGCGTCACGGAGTCCAGTCGGGTGACCACGTCCGGCCCCAGGTAGGCCGGCCCGCCGATCTCGTAGAGCAGCTGGGCGGTGACGGTCTCCACGGTGACCGCGCCGCCGGTGCCCGGGTGCTTGGTGACCACGGATGAGCCGTCGGAGTGCACCTCGGCGATCGGGAAGCCGGGGCGGTGCCCGCCGTCGGGCAGTTCGGTGAAGAAGCTGAAGTTGCCGCCGGTGACCTGCGCCCCGCACTCCAGGAGGTGCCCGGCGACGGTCGCCCCGGCCAGCTCGTCGAGGTCGTCGCGGCCCCACCCGTACCGGGCGATGGCCGGGCCGACCACCAATGACGCGTCGGTGACCCGGCCGGTGACCACCACGTTGGCACCGGCGTCGAGGCAGGCGGCGATCCCGAACGCGCCCAGGTAGGCGTTCGCGGTGAGCGCGTCGGGCCGCTGGAGCGCGTCGCCCTCGACGTACCCCACCTGGGCCGACAGGCCCAGACGGCCGGCGAGCGCCTCGATGGCGGCGGCCAGGCCGGCCGGATTCAACCCGCCGGCGTTGGTCACGATCCGCACCCCCCGGTCGAGGGCTGTGCCCAGGCACGTCTCCAGCTGGCGCAGGAACGTCTTCGCGTAGCCGAGGTCGGGGTCGCGCAGCCGGTCCCGACCGAGGATCAGCATGGTCAGCTCGGCCAGGTAGTCACCGGTCAGCACGTCCAGTTCGCCGCCGTCGAGCATCTCCCGCCAGGCGGTGAACCGGTCGCCGTAGAAGCCGGAGGCGTTGCCGATGCGGATCACGCCCGTACTCCGTTTTCGCTGGCCGGTGCCCGGCCGGCCCCCGGCGGCCCGGCGAAGGCCTGCGCCACGTCGAGCCACTCGTCGGCGATCGGGCCGGTGGCCACCAGGGCGAGGTCCGCGCGGTGGCGGCGTTGGGTGACCAGGAGGCAGAAGTCCCGGGCCGGGCCGCTCAGCCGGTCGGCGGCGTCCGCCGGACCCCAGGTCCACATGTCACCGCCGGGCCCGACCAGCTCGACCCGGACCGGCGCCGCCGGTGCCGGCCGGCCGTGGGCGGCGAAACCGTGCCCGAGAGTACGCACGCCCAGGTGCGCCACGTGCCGGAGCCGGTCGCTGTCGGGGCGGACGACACCGACGGCGTCGGCCACGTCCTCGCCGTGTGCCCAGGTCTCCATCATCCGGGCGGTCGCCATCGAGGTGGCCGACATCCGGGTGCCGTACCAGGGCAGCTTCTCGCCGGCCGGGACGGCGGCCAGGGCGTCGGCGAGTGCCGCCCGCCCGGCGCGCCAGCGGGCGAGCAAGTCGACGGGCGGGGCGAGGAATCCATCGGCACCCGCGTCCACCAGCCGCGTCACGTCCGGAGCGCCGGTCACCGTCGCGTAGAACGCCTCGGTATCGGTGGCGGCCAGCAGCGCCACGTGGTCGGTCCAGGCGAGGTGGGCGATCTGGTGCCCGATGCTCCAGCCGGCCGCCGGGGTCGGGCGGGCCCAGTCGGCTGCCGGCAGCGGCGCCACCAGCGCGTCCAGGTCAGCGGACTCGTCGGCCAGATCCGCGAGCAGGTCACTGAGGTCGACCATGGTGCCTCCGGTCGGTGCGGGGCCGGTGTGGCCGGGGTCAGGGCGTGAGGAGGGTGGCGAGCTGGCGTTTCCAGGTGACGAGCAGGGCGGCACGGCGGGCCGAGTCGTCGCTGAGCAGGTTGGCCACCCCGAGCCCGCGCAGCAGGTCGAGGGTGGCCTGCACGGCTTCGCGGACGCCGGGACGACGCTCGTCGACCCCGAGCAGGGCGACGGTGAGCCGGTGCATCTCCCGGCCGACCGTCGCCTCCAACGGGACCAGGGCGTCGCGGAGCTCCGGGTCGGTGCGGGCGGCCACCCACAGTTCGAGCGCGGCGACGAAAAGCGGCCCGGTGAAGGCCACCCCGAGCAGGTCGATCACCCGGTCCAGCCGCTGCGGGCCGGCCGGCAACGCCTCGGCCTCGGTGCGCAGCTCGTTGGCCCGGCGCTCGGCCAGATGGGCGACGGCGGCCGTGACCAGCGCGGCCTTCGTTGGGTAGTGGTGCAGCTGCGCGCCCCGCGAGACACCTGCTCGCGCCGCCACGACGGTGGTCGTGGTGCCGGACCAGCCATGATCGATGAGGCAGTCGACGGTCGCCTCCAGCAGGCGGGCCTGGGTGGCGCGACTGCGCTCCTGCTGGGGAACACGCGTCGCGCCGGCGGACGTCGCGCCGGCGGACGCCGCGGCAGCGGACGTCGCGGCGGCAGACGTCGATGCGGCGGACACGGCAACAGCCTGCGGCCTCCGAAACAAACAGTCAAGACTGACTTTTTTACGGCTGGATCGGCGATGTGCTCAGGTCGAGCTGCCCTCGACTGCCCTCCCTGGCCCTGTAGAGCTGCCCCACGAATGGGGCGGCGATGACGCGCCATCTGCCCCTCCTGCTCCGGGGCCCTCCGGAGAGCTGCCCTGGCTCGGGATTGGGCGGCGACGATGCGCCATCTGCCCCTCCACCTCCAGGGCCTTCGTAGAGCTGCCCCGGGGCTGGGGCGGCGACGATGCGCCACCTGCCACTCCCTGGCCCTGTAGAGCTGCCCCAGGAGTGGGGCAGCGGCGACGCCTGGTCTGCCCCAGATCTGGGGCAGCTCTACAGGCAGCAGAGGAGGTCCTCCGACCTCAGCTGATTGGCCTGCGCCGGCTGTCGGCGGCCAGCCGAGGCCGTCTGCAATCTCGAGGCCGTCCGCAACGTCGAGGCCGTCCGCAACGTCGAGGCCCTGTGCAGCGCCGGGGGCATGTGCAGCGCCGGGGGCATGTGCGGGGTCGGAGCGGTGTGGGTCAGCGGCCGTCGCGCGGGCCGAAGACGGCGAGGGCGTCGGCGTCGCTGTGCTGGGAGCGCAGGTACTCGTCGGCCCAGGCGGCGGCGTCGGGGTAGGTCGACTCCGTCGCCACCCGGGCGCAGGCCGCGTCCACGTCGAAGGCGGTGCGGCGCAGCTGTACGCCCGGACCGAGCAGCGCCCACCACGCGCCCGCACCCCCGTACGGCATGCCGATGCTGCCCGGGTTGACCACCAGGCGCCGGTCGACCAGCCGGGTGAACGGCATGTGGGTGTGGCCGCAGACCACCGTCGCGATCTCGGCCGGGAGGCCGGCGAACACCTCCGACCAGCGGGACATTCGGGAGTCGACGAGCACGACTTCCTCGTCGTCACGAGGGGTCGCGTGACAGAACAGTGTCGGCCCGAGGCCGTCGATCTCGAACGTCGCCGTCGCCGGCAGGGCCGCGAGTCGGGCCACCTGGTCCTCGCGGAGCTGCCCGCCGGCCCAGTGGGACACCTCGAAAGCGGCGGGCCGGCCGGCCCGTGCGTCGACCAGCTCACGTTCGCAGTTGCCGCCCACCCAGCAGACCCGGTCACCCAGGTCGGCGAGCACGTCCAGCACCTCGACCGGCTGCGGGCCGGACGCGATGTCGCCGGTCAGCACGATGAGGTCGGCGGCGGCGACGTCCGGCTCGGCCAGCACGGCCTCCAGCGCGGGGAGTACGCCGTGGATGTCGGAGAGCACCGCAACTCTGTTCACCATGGGCCCACCCTCACCGCTGCTGCCGCACCGAGCCAGCATTTCTGCGCCGGGCAGACGAAAACGTCCCCGCCTGCCGTCGGTGACGGCAGGCGGGGACGGGACGTACCGCTCAGACGCGGGCGCGGCGGGCGAGGCGCTCCGGGTCCAGGATGATGATGCTCTTGCCGTCCAGCCGCAGCCAGCCGCGCGAGGCGAAGTCGGCAAGCGCCTTGTTGACCGTCTCCCGGGAGGCGCCGACGAGCTGGGCGATCTCCTCCTGGGTGAGGTCGTGCGTCACGCGCAGCACGCCGCCATCGCGCGTGCCGAACCGGCCGGCCATCTGGAGCAGGTTCTTCGCGACCCGACCCGGCACGTCCGTGAAGATCAGGTCGGCGAGCGAGTCGTTGGTCCGACGCAGCCGCCGGGCGAGCACGCGGAGCAACTGCTCGGCGATCTCCGGGCGGTTGTTGAGCCACGGCCGCAGCGCCTGCTTGCGCAGCCGCACCAGCCGGGTGTCGGTCACCGCGGTGGCAGTCGCCGTACGCGGACCCGGGTCGAAGAGCGACAGCTCACCGACCATGTCCGACGGCCCCATCACCGCGATCAGGTTCTGCCGGCCGTCCGCCGCCCGGCGGCCGACCTTGATCTTCCCGGACAGCAGGATATAGAGACTGTCGCCGGGCTCGCCCTCATTGAAGACGATCTCGCCCTTGCGGACCTCGATCGTCTCCATCTCCTTGGCGAGCGCCTCGGCAGCTTCCGGGTCGACACCCTGGAAGATCCCGCTGCGGGCCAGTACCTCATCCATCGCGCACCTCCGGTTGCGCGTGCCGTCTTCTCGGCCGGGGCCGCCGTCCGCTGATCCCCTCGCGCGCCGTCAAGTCTAGGCGCACGTGAGCATGAATCAGAGGTCGCCCCTGGAATCTTGATCGGTGGGCGTAACCTGCCCGACGTGCTGAGCGACCCGACTCTGACCAGCCGCGCCGAGTACGGGCGGCAGATTCCGCTGCTCGTCTGGCGGGCCGACGGCCCCTTACGAGCGGTCAGCAGCGGCCCGCTCGGCGGTGGAATCGGCGTCCGGCACTGGGTGCTGAACGCGACCGTACCCATGTCGTACGACCGGGACGACCCCGCCGCCCACCTGACCGCGCTCGCCGCGGACCTGGCCCTCGACGGGCCCGGAGTGGGCCTGCTGACCGGCGTCGACGTGACCGAGGTGGTCGCCCGGACCGACACCGGGGTGCGGGCCTGGGCGACGGTCGGGCTCGGCACCCCGGTGCCCGCCGCCGCGCCGGAACCGGCCGCGCTCGCCCAGCGGGTGGGCACGGTCAACATCGTGGTGTACGTGCCGGCCCGGCTCGCCGACTCGGCGCTCGTCAACGCCGTCGCCACCGCCACCGAGGCGAAGACCCAGGCGATCGTCGAGCTGGGGTTGCCCGGGACCGGCACCCCCACCGACGCGGTCACCGTGCTCTGTCCGGTGGACGGGCCGGAGGTCGCGTACGGCGGCCCGCGCTCCACCTGGGGCGCCCCGCTGGCCCGAGCCGTGCACGCCGCAGTGCGCGCGGGCGGTGACCGGCCGGTCGTTCCCTGGTCAGACCGGCTGACCGGCTGAACTTCCGACCGATCGGCCCTCGTCGGCGCGTTACGGGGCCGGTAGGGTCGCGGGCGATGTACGCTTCCGCCCCCCTCGCGCCCCGCCCGTTCCGTCGCGTCGCCCTCGGCCTCGCGGCGCTGCTGGCCGCCCTGCTCGTCGCCGGCTGTGCCGACAGCGGGGAGGCCCCGGTGTGGCAGCCCGGCGCCGGTGGTGGTGGCACCGGAGCGCCGGTGACCACGTCCGGCCCGAAGGCGAGCGGCGGCGCCGCAACCTCCGGCGGGGGTGGCGCCATCTCGCTCTCCGCCACCGGCGACATCATCATGGGCAACGCGCCGAGCCGGCTCCCCGCCGCCGGCGGCAAGGGCTTCTTCGACTCGGTCAAGCAGGCGCTCAAGGCCGACCTGGTGATGGGCAACCTGGAGGAGCCGCTGACGGTGGACACCGGCGCCGGCAAGTGCGGGGCCAACTCCACCCGCTGCTACCAGTTCCGGGCCCCACCGGAGTACGCCGCGCACCTGCGCGACGCCGGCTTCAAGGTGCTCAACCAGGCCAACAACCACGGCTACGACTACGGGCCGAAGGGCTACGAGAACACGCAGAAGGCGCTGGAGAAGTACGACCTGGAGCACACCGGCGCCCCGGACGAGATCACCGTGGTCGACGTCAAGGGCGTCAAGGTTGCCGTGGTGGGTTTCTCGTCGTATGTCTGGTCCAACAGCCTGGTCGACATCGCCAAGGCCAAGACGGTGGTGGCCAAGGCGGCCACCATGGCCGACCTGGTCGTGGTGCAGGTGCACATGGGCGGCGAGGGCGCGGACCAGACCCGGGTGAAACCCGGCACCGAGATATTCCTGGGTGAGAACCGGGGGGACCCGGTGAAGTTCTCGCACGCCATGATCGACGCGGGCGCGGATCTGATCGTCGGGCACGGGCCGCACGTGCTGCGCGGCATGGAGTTCTATCAGGGGCGCCTGATCGCGTACAGCCTGGGCAACTTCGCCGGCGGTAGCAACACGTTGATCAATACCGGCCGGCTCGGCTGGGGCGGGGTGCTGAAGGTGTCGCTCAAGCCGGACGGCAGTTGGGCCGGCGGCACGTTCACCTCGACGTACATGAACTCCACCGGCAAGCCGACGATGGACCCGGACGACCGCGGCCTGGGCCTGGTCACCGAGCTGAGCCGCGCCGACTTCCCGAAGGGTGGGGCCCGGTTCGACGGGCAGGGCAGGATCACCGCGCCGACGGCCGGTTGACCCGAGCAGGAACGTCCGGGGCGCGACGTAGGCTGACCGTCGTGACCAGTAGCCCTCCCGGTGCCAGCGAGACCGATCTCGGGCGCAAACGTCGTGCCCGCAAGATCGGCCGGGTGCTGGCCGAGACGCACCCCGACGCGCACTGTGAGCTGGACCACTCCAACGCCCTGGAGCTGGCCGTCGCCACCATCCTCTCGGCGCAGTGCACCGACAAGAAGGTCAACGAGGTCACCCCGAAGCTCTTCGCCCGCTACCCGAGCGCCGCCGCGTACGCCGGGGCCGACCGGGGCGAGATGGAGGAGCTGATCCGGCCCACCGGCTTCTACCGCAACAAGACCGATTCGCTGCTCAAGCTCGGGCAGGCCCTCCTCGACCGGTACGACGGTCAGGTCCCCGGCCGGCTCGTCGACCTGGTGACGCTTCCCGGGATCGGCCGCAAGACCGCCAACGTCATTCTCGGCAACGCCTTCGACGTCCCCGGGATCACGGTCGACACGCACTTCCAGCGGCTGGTGCACCGGTGGCGGCTGACCACCGAAACCGACCCGGTCAAGATCGAGCACGCGATCGGCGCGCTGTACGACAAGCGCGACTGGACCATGCTGTCGCACCGGATCATCTTCCACGGGCGACGGGTCTGCCATGCCCGCAAGCCCGCCTGCGGGGCGTGCACGCTCGCGAAGCTCTGCCCCTCGTACGGCACCGGCCCGACCGAGCCGGCTGCCGCAGCCAAGCTGCTCAAGGGCCCTCGGGCGCGTGACCTCGCGGTGGCCGCCGGGGTCGATCCGGAGCTGGTGCCCGCGCAGGCGGTCGCCGCGGAGGTGCCGTGAACCGGCGCCTCGCTCTGCTCGTCCTGCCGCTGCTACTGGTCGTTGCCGGTTGCACCGGCAGCCCGGCCGACGACCCCGCACCACGGCCGGCCGCCGCCGAACGGCCGTCGCCCTTCCGTGACTGCGCCGGGCTGGGCACGCCCCCCACGGCCGCGTCGCCCGGCGCCGGCACGACGGCCCCCGCCACGCCCGGCACGTCGACGGCGCCCGGCGGGCAGGAGTTGCCGGAGCTGACCCTCGCCTGCTTCACCGGCGGCGCCCCCGTCGCTCTGCGCGACGTGGCCGGGCCAGCCGTGATCAATGTGTGGGCCTCCTGGTGCGGGCCGTGCCGCAAGGAACTGCCCGCCTTCCAGCGGCTCAGCGAGCGCGCCGCCGGGCGACTCCAGGTGGTCGGGGTCAACACCCGGGACAGCCGGGGCGGCGCCCAGTCCATCGGCGAGGACTTCGGCGTACGGTTCCCGATCCTGGTGGACCAGGGCGACGCGCTGCAACGGGAACTGAAGCGCAACGCCTTTCCGCTGACCCTCTTCGTCGACGCGCAGGGCCGCATCCGGCACATCGACGCCACCGGGGCTCTCGATGACGCGCAGATCGCCAAGCTGGTCCGCCAGCATCTCGGCCTGACGGTGCCAGCATGATCCGCCGACCGCCCGAGTGGATCGAGCCGTTGCTGACCCGGCTGGGCACCGCCCGTGCCGAGGACTTCACCCGGCTGACCACCCCCGCCGAGGGCGGCCGGGAGAGCGCCGTGCTGGTGCTGCTCGGTGAGCAGCCCGGCACCGGCCCCGACGTGCTGGTCCTGCAACGGGCCGCCACCCTGCGCAACCACGCCGGTCAGCCGGCCTTCCCGGGCGGGGCGGCCGACCCGGAGGACGCCGACGTCCGGGCCACCGCGCTCCGCGAGGCGAACGAGGAGGTCGACCTCGACCCGGCCAGCGTCACAGTGCTGGCCGAACTGCCGAAGTTGTGGATCCCGGTCAGCGACTTCGTGGTCACCCCCGTGCTGGCCTGGTGGCACGACCCGCACCCGGTGCACCCGCGGGAGCCCGCCGAGGTGGCGCACGTGGCGCGACTGCCGGTCCGCGAGCTGGTCGACCCGGCCAACCGGCTGCGGGTCCGCCATCCCAGCGGCTGGGAGGGGCCGGCGTTCTCGGCGCGCGGCATGCTCGTCTGGGGCTTCACCGCCGGGGTGCTGGCGGCCCTGCTGGAGATGGGTGGCTGGGCCCGCCCGTGGTCGCCCGGCCGGCTGGTCGAGCTGCCGCCCACGGGGGCCACTCCTGCGCCGTCGGCCGGCACCGAAGAGGTCGACGAGACCGCCCTACGCTGACCACGCGGTCACCTTCCGCAAGCGGTGGTCATCCGGTAGGCGCGCTGCCCGTACGCTGGACCCCGTGTCCGTCGTGGATCTCGTCCTGCTGCTGCTCATGCTCGTGTTCGCGATCAGCGGATACCGCCAGGGTTTCGTCATCGGCATCACGTCGCTGTCCGGTTTCTTCCTGGGACTGCTGCTCGGCCTGCAACTCGGGCCGCTGTTCGCCAGGCAGTTCGTCGACGCCGGCACCCGGGTGCTGATCTCACTGGTGGCGATCTTCGGGTTGGCCGTGATCGGGCAGGCGCTCGCCGGCTGGCTCGGCTCGCACCTGCGCAAGACGATCACCAGCGACGTGGGTCGGCGGGTCGACGACATCGGCGGGGCGTTCGTCTCACTGTTCGCGGTGCTCCTGCTGGCCTGGCTCGTCGCCGTACCGCTCGGGTCGTCGTCGGTGCCCTGGCTCGCCGCTGCGGTGCGCAACAGCGCGCTGATCACCGTGGTGAACGGGGTGCTGCCGGAGGAGGCGCACCGGCTCTCCACCGCTCTGGAGGACACCGTCGACACCGACGGGTTCCCGGACGTCTTCGGTGGTCTCGCGCCCACCCGGGCCCGGCAGGTCGACCCGCCCGACCCGGCGCTGGCCGGCTCCCAGCTGGTGGTCAACGGTCAGCGCTCGGTGGTCAAGGTGCTCGGCTCCGCGCCCAGCTGTTCGCGCCGCATCGAGGGCTCCGGCTTCGTGTACGCCGACGACCGGGTCATGACCAACGCCCACGTGGTCGCCGGCACCCGATCGGTGGCGGTGGAGCTGGGCGGGGAGCGGTACGACGGTCAGGTGGTGGTCTACGACCCGAACCGGGACCTGGCGGTGCTGCTGGTGCCGGGGCTGCCCGGCCCATCGCTGCGGTTCGCCGCCGGCAACGCGGGCAGCGGCTCGGACGCCATCGTGCTCGGCTTCCCGCTCGATGGCCCGTACAACGCGCAGTCGGCGCGGGTTCGGGACGTCGACCGGATCAAGGGGCCGGACATCTACTCCTCCGGCGACGTCACCCGGGAGATCTACACCATCCGGGCTCTGGTGCGTAGCGGCAACTCCGGTGGGCCGCTGCTCTCCGCCAACGGCCTGGTGCTCGGCGTGATCTTCGCGGCGGCGGCGGACGACCCCAACACCGGGTTCGCGGTGACCGCCGCCGAGGCCCGGCCGGTGGCGCTGGCCGGCGCCGAGCGCAACCGGGCCGTCGCCACCGGCGAGTGCACCTGAGCGTCGCGCCGGATCAGGTCCGGGCCGGTGCGGCGAGCGGCAGCTTGGTCCGCCCCCAGCGCAGTCCCCGGTCCAGCACCGCCCGGGCCATGATCGCGACGCAGGCGCCGCCGTTGAGGAAGGACGCCACCACGTCGCTCGGGTGGTGCATCCCCCGGTACATGCGGGTCAGCGCCACACCCACCGGCACCATCAGCAGCAGCGTCCACCAGGCGACCTTCGCTCCGGTGCTGCGCGCCCGCAGGGCCATCAGCACCGCGATACCGACGTAGAGCGCCACGGCCGCCGAGGTGTGCCCGGACGGGAAGCTCGACGTGGGCGGCGAGACATCCATGTGCTCCACCGCCGGCCGCTGCCGGTCGATCACCATCGTGGTGAGCAGGAACACCAGCGCCTGGGCGGTCACCGCCGCGCACAGGAACAGGGGCTCCCGCCAGCGCTTCAGCCAGAGCCGCAGCGCCAGCGCCACCAGCACGGTGACCACGACGATCATCTGGGTGCTGGCCAGCGTGCTGAACACCAGCGAGACGTCGTTCCAGCCGCCGGTGCGGTCACCCGCGAACTCCCGATTCACCGCGTCCTCGACGGTGAACGGCCAGGTCCGGGCGAACACGCGGGTGACCAGCACCCCGAGCAGCACCATGAAACCGAACAGGAGGGACACCGGCAGCAGCACCCGCCGGACGATCTGGACCACGGTGTCGGACATGAGCGGGCCAGTACCCGGTCGGCGTCGTCGTCACGCCTCAGGTCTTGTCCGGCTGCCGCTCGACCTCGGGCGCGACGCCGTCGCGGACCGGCCGGACCGGTCGGAGGCCGGTGTGCGCCCGCCAACTGGTGAACGCCGCGGTGGTCGCCGTGACCACCGCCACGCCGAGCAGCCAACCGCCGAGCACGTCGCTGGTGAAGTGCACACCGAGCGCGACCCTGCTCACCCCGGTCACCACGGTGAGCAGCAGCGCGGCGACCCAGAGCGCGACCCGCGAGGCCCAGCGTCGGACGTACGGCAGGAACACCAGCAGCAGCACCCCGGCGGCCAGGGTGGCGTTCAGCGCGTGCCCGGAGGGGAACGAGTAGCCGGCGGCCCGCGCCACCGGATCGAGCAGCTCCGGCCGGTCCCGGCCGACGAGCAACTTGAGCAGCGGACCCATCAACCCGCCGACCACCATCGTCGTGGTCACCCAGAGGGCCAGCCGCCGAGCCTGCCGGCGCAGCAGCCAGATCACCACGAGCAGGGCCACGACCCGCAGCGGCATGGGCGCGAACACCGCACTCCAGACCTCCATCAGCGCGACCCAGGTCGGGTGGTCCACCGCGTGCTCGTGCAGCGCGTCGGTGATCGTCGTGTCCAGCCGGTGCAGCGGCGCCCACGCACCGAGCACCAGCAGCGCGAGCAGGGCGAACGGCACCAGCACCAGGAACGCCGCCGTCGCCGCCAGGGTCAGCCGCAGACCCAACGAGTGGTCCGGGTCGAGGCGGCGGCGCCGCCAGGACGGGCGCCGGGTGGTGTCGAGGCTACGGGGGGCGGGCGTGCTCATGCGGACGGTTCTACCCCACCCGCCGGGCAATCAGACCTGCCGTCAGCGGCGCTCAGCGAGCGCGCTGACGGAACCGGCGCACCATCAGCGCCGCGCCGGTCACCAGGGCGGCGAAGAGCACAACCCCGGTCCACAGTTGCTCCGGCGCGGATTCGTCCGGCACGCCCGCCGGCCGGGCCGTCCACCCCGTCTGCTGCCGTGGAGCGGTGAAACCGAGCGGGTCGCTGCCGGCGCCGCTGACCGGGCCGTTGTCGCCCGAACCGGGGGCCGGACCGAAGCCGACCACGCCCGGCGAGGTCAGATCGTCCAGCGGATTGGCGGTGACCGGGGGAACGTCCGCGGTCAGCGCCGCCACCGGGTCGACCACCCCGTACCCGAAGCGGTCGTCCCGGCCGGTCGGGCCGAGGTCACGGGCGGTGGCCAGCAACCGGTTGACCACCTCGCCGGCGGGCATGTCCGGAAAGCGGGACCGGACCAGCGCGGCGGTGGCGGCCACCAACGGCGCGGCGAAGCTGGTGCCCTGCACCCGCCAGTACCCGTCGGCCGGGCGGGCGCCGACCAGGTTGGTGGCGGGGGCGGTGAGCACGGTCGCCCGGCCGGTGATCGACCCGGACCACAGGTTGTCGCTGCTGCGCTCCAGCCCGGCGACCGCGATCACGCCCGGCTCGCGAGCCGGGTACCAGACCTTGGAGTCGGTCGACGTGGCCAGGTTGCCGGTGCAGGCGACCACCACCACGTCCCGGGCGAACGCGTAGTCCAGAGCCGCGGCCAGGGCGGGGCTGTCCCCGCTGCCGCCCAGCGACAGGTTGATCACCCGGGCGCCGTTGTCGACCGCCCAGCGGACGCCCTTCGCGACGATCAGGGCGTCGTCGTACTTGTTGCGCTCGTCCAGCACGCGGACCGGAAGGATCCGGGAGTCCGGCGCCAGGCCGACCACGCCCCGCTTGTCGTCGTTACGCCCGGCGATCAGGCCCGCGACAGTGGTGCCGTGACCGACCGGATCCGGCCCGGCGCCGCCGGCGGGCCCGACCAGGTCGAGGCCGGGCAGCACCTGGCCGGCCAGGTCGGGATGGTTGGCGTCCACACCGGAGTCGACCACCGCCACGGTCACCCCCCGGCCGGTCGAGGTGCGCCAGGCCGTGTCGGCCCGCAACTCGTCGAGCTGCCACTGCTCGTCACGGACCTGGTCGGTGCGGGCGACGCTGTCACCGGGGGCGAGCGCCACCGACGCGCCGGCGAGTTGCCCGCCGCTGCTGGGCGCGGCGACGGGTGCGGCGGTCGGGACCGCGACAGCGAGCATCGCCGCCACACCGAGCAGCGCCCGGCCGGCCCGCCGGGCCACTGCCGGACCGCTGTGCCGAACCCCTGTCACATCCCCAGCCATTCAATCCGACGACGGAACCACGACGATCGGAGATTACCGGTTTCCCCACCCGTCACGGGAGGAACTACCGAGACAGGTCATGGTGGCGGCAGATGTGCGAGCTGAACGAGGCGTACGCCCTCCCGCCGGGTGACGAGCCGACCACGGCCCGCCGGCAGCGGCCCGGGCCGCACCGGGCCGACGAGCGCACCCTCCTCGGGGCTGCCCGCCATCACCAGCCCGGCGGTGGAGAGCTCCCGCAGCCGCTGCACGATCGGCTCGTACTGGGACCGTCCCGCACCTCCGGAGCGGCGGGCCAGCACCAGGTGCAGCCCGACGTCGCGGGCGTGCGGCAGATGCTCCTCCAGGGCCCGCAACGGGTTCGCCGGCCCCGCCGCCACCAGGTCGTAGTCGTCGACCAGCACGAACAGTTCCGGCCCCGACCACCAGGAGCGGTCCCGCAACTGCTGCGGGGTGACCTCCGGCCCGGGAGCCCGCCGCTCCAGGTATCCGGCGGCCGACTCGACCAGGTCGGCGGTGTGCGCGGCGGCGGTGCCGTACCCGATGAGGTGCGGCGTCTCGATGGCGCCGAGCAGGCTGCGCCGGTAGTCGACCAGGATCACCCGGGCCTCCTCCGGCGTGAACCGGGTGGTGATCGAGGCGGCCAGCGCCCGCAGGAACGTCGACTTGCCGCACTCCGCGTCCCCGAAGACCACGAAGTGCGGCTCGCTCGCGAAGTCGAGCAGCACCGGCCGCAGGTCCGCCTCGGCGATCCCGATCGGCAGCCGCAGCCCGGTCGTCGCGGCGAGATCCAGGTCGGCGTACGGCAGCACCGGCGGGAGGAGCCGGACCCGGGGGGCCACCGGACCGGCCCAGCTGTCGGCGATCCGTTTGACGAGGTCGGCGGTGCCCGCGCCCGGGGCGGCGAGCTGCGGGAGCGCGGTGAGGAAGTGCAGGCTCTCCGCCGTCACCCCCCGGCCGGGGCGCTCCGGCACGTTCGCCGCCGCCCGGCGGGCCACCAGGGAGTCGGCCGGGTCGCCGAGGCGCAGCTCCAACCGGGAGCCGAACAGGTCCCGGATCGCCGGGCGGAAATCCAGCCAGCGCAGCGCCGTGGCGACCACGTGCACCCCGTACGACAGACCCCGGGTGGCCAGGTCGGTGACCAGCGGTTCCAGGTCGTCGTACTCGCCGCGGACGGTGCTCCAGCCGTCGATCACCAGAAACACGTCGCCGAACGGGTCGGCGCCCGGCTGGCTGGTCGTTCCCGCCGCGGCACGACGCTGCCGGTACACGGCCATCGACTCCACGCCCAGCTCGGCGAATCGGCGCTCCCGCTCGGCCAGCAGGGTCGTCATCTCGCCGACCGTGCGCCGCACGGCGGTCGGATCGGCGCGGCCGGCCACGCCGCCCACGTGCGGCAGATCGCGCAGCGCCGCGAGGCCACCGCCGCCGAAGTCGAGACAGTAGACCTGCGCCTCGGCCGGGGTGTGGGTGAGCGCCAACGCGCAGATCAGCGTGCGCAGCGCGGTGGACTTGCCGCTCTGCGGCGCACCGACCACCGCGACGTGCCCGGCCGCGCCGTCCAGGGTCAGCCAGAGCAGGTCCCGGCGCTGCTCCAACGGCCGGTCCACCACCGCCACCGGCACGCCCAGCGCGCCGTGCAGCTCGGGGTTGCCCACGGTGAGCCCGCGCGCCGGGTCCACCTCGACGGGGCCCAACAGCTCGTCCAGGGCCGGTGGCTCACCGAGCGGCGGAAGCCACACCTGGTGGGCGGGCGGGCCCTGCCCGACGAGCCGATCGACCAGCAGGTCGAGCAGGGTCTCCCGGTCGCTCTCGTCCTCGGCCGCCATGGTCAGGGCCGGGGTGGCCGGCTCGGGCAGCGGCACGGCGTGGGTGGTGAACGTGAGCAGGCGGGCGCCGCCGCCGGCCGTGGCGCCCGCCGTCGCGGCCCGGCGGCGCACCGTTCCGGAGACGTACGCGGCCTTGAAACGGGCCAGCGGATCGGTGCCGGCCCGCAGGTAGCCGTGGCCCGGTGAGCGGGGCAGCTCGTGCGCGTCCGGCACGCCGAGCACCGTCCGCGACTCCAGCGCGGAGAAGGTGCGCAACCCGATCCGGTACGACAGGTGGGTGTCGAGCCCGCGCAGCCGGCCCTCCTCCAGGCGCTGGCTGGCGAGCAGCAGGTGCACGCCCAGCGACCGGCCCAGTCGGCCGATCTGCACGAACAGGTCGATGAAGTCGGGCTTGGCGGAGAGCAGTTCGGAGAACTCGTCGCAGATCAGCAGCAGCGACGGGAGCGGGGCGAGCGGGCTGCCGGCGGCGCGGGCCCGCTCGTAGTCGCGCACGCTGGCGAAGTTGCCGGCGCGGCGCAGCAGCTCCTGCCGGCGGACCAGCTCCCCGTTGATCGCGTCGACCATCCGGTCGACCAGGGGCAGCGCGTCGGCCAGGTTGGTGATCACGGCGGCGGTGTGCGGCAGCCGGTCGAACGGCGCGAAGGTGGCGCCGCCCTTGAAGTCGACCAGGACGAAGTTGAGCTGCTCGCTGCTGTGCGTCGCCGCCAACCCCAGCACCAGCGTGCGGAGCAGCTCGGACTTGCCGGACCCGGTGGCTCCGATGAGCAGGCCGTGAGGGCCCATCCCGTCCTGGGCGGACTCCTTGAGGTCCAGCTCGATGGCGCCGCCGTCGACACCCACCCCGATCGGCACCCGCAGCCGGTCCCGGGCCGAGCGCGGCGCCCAGCCCTGCTCGGCGGTGAAGCTCTCCGGATCGCCGAGGCCGAGCAGCTCCGGCAGGCCCAGCTCGACCTGGAGCGGGGCGTCCGGGCCGCGGGCCGTGCCGGCCAGCCGCAGCGGCGCCAACCGCCGGGCGACCGCCTCGGCGTCGGCGAGGTCGAGGTGGTCGGCGGTGCCCACCTCCGCGTGCCCCTGGACCGACCACGAGTGCAGCCGCCGGCCGCGCAGCTCCAACAGCAGCGCGTACCGGTCGAGCAGGCGGGGCGGCGGAGTGTCCAGGTCCAGCACGGTGACCGCGTCGATGCCGCCGTCGCCGGTCAGGTCGGTGGCGCCGGTCAGGTCACCGCCGTCGAGGACCACCACCACGTGCGGGCCGTCGGTGGCCGGTCCGGCCGGGCTGAACCGGGACCGGCTGGCCAGCACGTCACCGAGCAGCCGCTCCAGCTGCGCGGCCGACGAGGTCACCAGCCGCACCGGCCCGAGTGCGTCCGTGCGAGAGGGATGGTGCGCGTGCGGGAGCCACTTCACCCACTCCCAGTCCGCCCGGCGTTCCGGGCCGGCGCAGACCGCGATCAGCAGCTCGTCGGGGGCGTGGAACACGGCCAACTGGGTCAGCACCGCCCGGGCCAGGGCCTGGGCGGCCGGGTCGCCGGTGGGCGGCCCACCGCTGGCCGGGCCACCGGCGGCGGTCCGCACGTGCACCCGGGCGAAGCTGCGCAGCGACAGGGCCACCGGCAGCTCCGGCACCACGGAGTACGCGTCCAGAAAGCGGCGCAGCGCGCCGGCGGTCATCGGCTCCAGCTCCTCGAGCGGTCGGGTGACCGGTCCGACGAGCGGGGTGGCCAGGGTCTGCGGCCCGACGGCGACGCGTACCACAGCGAAGTCCGGGTCGGCGGGGCGGCGTTCCCAGACCCGGCGGCTGTCCACCGTCGACCACAGCCGACCCGGGTCGGGGTGTCGGTAGTAGAGCCCGGCCCGCTGCTGCCCGGCGGTCTGCCGGACCCGGCGGCGCAGCGTGGCCAGGTGGCGCAGGTACTCCCGGCGGGCCGCCATCATCTCCGACTTCTTCGGGGTGCCCGAGGCGCTGCCCCACGAGGTGACCAGCATCGCCAGCGACGAGAGCCCGAACATCCCGCCCACCACGTACGAGTAGGCGCCGCCGCCCCGGCCGAACATCATCGCCATCGCCACCGTGCCGCCGAGCATGGGCAGCACCATCAGCATCTGCTGCCACCGTCCGCCGGCCACCGCGGGGATCTCCGGCGGCGCCTCGACGGGCAGCTCGCCAACGGGGATCTCCGGCGCCGGCCGACGCGGCGGGCGCTTGATGACGACTGTGGACACTCGGCCTCCTGACAGCGCTGGGTAACCCGAGCCTGGCTCATCGTAGGTAAAGTCCTGTCGTCCGCGCAGCCTCCGATCCCCTTCGATATGGAGATCACTCGATGACAACCGGGCTGGCCCGCGTCACCATCAGCGCGCCGCAACGGCGGGTCGACGTCGCACTGCCGGAGCAGGTGCCCCTGGCCGAGTTGCTGCCTGACGTGCTCCGACACGCCGGGGAGGGCCTGGCCGACGACGGCGAGCGGCACGGCGGCTGGGTGCTGCGTCGTACCGACGGGGCGCTGCTGGCGACGGCGCAGGCGCTGCTGCCGCAGGGGGTCCGCGACGGTGAGGTGCTGCACCTGGTGCCGGCCCGCGCCCACTGGCCCGAGTTGGAGTACGACGACGTGGTGGAGGCGATCGCCGACGGAGCCCGCCGACGGGGTGGGGCCTGGTCACCGGACGCCACCCGGGTCGCCGGCCTGGCCGGTGCCGCCGTGCCGCTCGCCGTCGGGCTGTTCGCCCTGCTCGCCGGTGGTCCGACGCTGCCCAGCGGCTGGTTCGCGGCGGCGGTGGTGGCGCTGCTGCTCACCGTGGCCGGCGCGGTCGCCTCCCGCGCCAACGGCGACGGCGTCGCCGGGGCGACGCTCGGCGGCTACGCCCTGCCATATGCCTTCGTGGCCGGAGCCCTGGCGATCGGCTCCGGTGATCCGGTCGGCCCGCTCGGGCCGATGCGCTGGGTCGGCGCACCCGAGCTGCTGACCGGCTCGGTGGCGTTGCTCCTGGTGGCGCTGGTCGGTCTGCTCGGGGTGGCCAGCCGACTGCGGGTCTTCGTGGCCGGCGTCACGGTCGGTCTGCTCGGTGCCGGCGCGGCGCTCGGCGCGCTGCTGCTGACCCCGGCGGGCACGGCGGCGGTGCTGCTCAGCGCGCTGGTCTTCGCCCTCGGGGCGATCCCGCTGCTCGCCATCCGGTTGGGCAAGCTGCCGTTGCCGCCGATCACCCTGCCGGCCGCCGCGTCGGGTGCCGAGCCGGAGCGCCCCCGGGACCTGCCGGACCGGGGTCGGGTGCACGCGGCAGTCACCCGCACCGAGGAGGTGCTGACCGGGATGCTGCTCGGGCACGCCGTGCTGGCGGTGGGCGCGGCGGTCGTCCTCGGCGTGGCCGGTGGGACGGCCGGCCCGGTGCTGGTGGCGGTGGTCTCGGCCGTGCTGCTGCTGCGGTCGCGGCTGTTCGTGGCACTGCGGCACCGGGTGCCGACGGTGCTCGCCGGACTCGCCGGCTACGCGGTGCTGGGTGCGGTGCTGGTCGACCGGGCCGACGGCACCGGCCGGTTGGCGCTGGTCCTCGGTGGCGCGGCGCTGGGCCTGGTGACCGTGGCCGCCGGCACCGGGTACGCCCGGCGCGCGGTCTCGCCGTACCTCGGAAGGGTCGCGGACCTCACCGACACGGCCCTGGTGGTCGCCGTGGTGCCGGTCGCCTGCGCGGTGCTCGACCTGTACGACCGGGCCCGGGGGCTGCTCGGTTGAGCGGCTCCCGGGCCCGGTCGGTAAGCGTTCGTCAGTGGGTGGACTCGCCGCGCGCCTCGGCGTCGCGGGCCCGCTGGTAGGAGGCCCGGATCTCGGCCTCGGCCTCGGTGCGGCCGACCCAGGTCGCGCCCTCGACCGACTTGCCGGGCTCCAGGTCCTTGTAGACCTCGAAGAAGTGCTGGATCTCCAGGCGGTCGAACTCGCCCAGGTGGTGGATGTCGCGCAGGTGCTCCTGGCGGGGGTCCTCGTAGGGCACGCAGAGGACCTTGTCGTCGCCGCCCTTCTCGTCGGTCATCCGGAACATGCCGATGGTCCGGCAGCGGATGAGGCAGCCCGGGAAGGTCGGTTCGGGGACCAGCACCAGCGCGTCCAGCGGGTCGCCGTCCTCGCCCAGCGTCTCCTCGATGAACCCGTAGTCGGCCGGGTACTGGGTGGACGTGAACAGGGTGCGGTCCAGCCGGATCCGGCCGGTCTTGTGGTCCACCTCGTACTTGTTCCGGTGACCTTTGGGGATCTCAACCGTCACGTCGAAATCCATCTGCACGCTCCCTCGTCTGCCCACGCTGGCTAACGGAACCACTGGTGGCGCCCTCCGGACAGGTGAATGCCCACCCGCCGACTCCGGCCACCGCATAGTCTTCGGACCGAAGTAGTGTCACCCAAGCCGATTTTCGCTGGGGGAGGAGGGGGTCGTGGGGAGGGAAGATTCACACTACCGCCCGGACGGGGGCACCGCGCGTGGTACCGGGCGATCCGGTTCCGGCGGCGCCACCGGGCGGGTCCCGGTGCCCGACGCCCACCTTCCCCGGGCGCCCGAGGAGTCGGCGCCGGAGCGGCCTCCGCCGCTGCCGTGGCACCCGTCGGAGGCGAATTCCGCCGGGCCGAACAGCGGACGCTTCCCGGTCCTGGGCGGTGGAAACCATCCCACGAGCGCCCCGCCGAGCGGCGCACACCCGACCAGTCCCGCCCCGACCAGTCCGGCCCGGGGTGGCGCGCCGTCCGGTGACGGCCCCACTGTCCGCATTCCGACCGGCGTACCGCCGCTGGGCCCGCCGATCTCCGCGTTGCCGGCGCCGGCCGACGCCGAGCCGCCGGTAGCGCCGCCGACCTCGCCGCGCCGCCGGGGGCGGCTGGTGGCCGTGCTGGCAGTGGTGTTGCTGCTGGTGCTGACCGGTGTCGGCGTCGTGGTGACCCGGCCCGGCCCGGTCGCCGGCTGGTTGGGCGAGGATGCGGCGTCCGCGCCGACCGCCGCCGGCCCCGCCGTGGAACCCGATCCGGCGGACGTGCTGGACGGGCCCGACCCGAACGCCCCGCTGCCCGCGCCGGACGGCGTACGGGCCGCGCTGGACCCGTTGGTCGGTGTCTCCGCCCTGGGCGACCGCGTGAACGTCTCGGTGGCCGACGTGACCACCGGTCAGACGCTGTTCGCCAAGGGTGCGGACGACGGGACGGTGCCCGCCTCGGTGACGAAGCTGGCGACCGCGGTGACCGTGTTGGCCGCCCGTGGGCCCGGGTACCGGATCCCCACCCGGGCGGTGGCCGGCGCCAAGCCCGGCGAGGTGGTGATCGTCGGGGGCGGCGACCCCACGCTCGCGGTGGACAAGAAGGGCTACTACCCCGGGGCGGCACGCCTGGACGACCTGGCCGCGCAGGTGCGCACCGCGCTCGGCGGCACGGCCCCGACCAGCGTCACCGTCGACGGCACGATCTACTCCGGCCCGGTGTACGGCCCCGGCTGGGACGACGACATCCCGACCGGCGGGTACGGCGGCGCGGTGACCGCGCTGATGACCGACGGTGCGCGCAAGGACCCGGGTGCCGAGGCCGGTGGCGCCGAGCGGGTCGCCGAGCCGGACCTCGCCGCCGGCCGGTCGTTCGCCCAACTGCTCGGCGTACCGGCCAGCACCGTCAAGCGGGGCACGGCCCCGGCCCTGGCGACCGCCGCCGGTGGCACCCCGCCTCCCGGTACGGAGCTGGGCGTGGTGCAGTCGCCGCCGTTGATCCGGCTGGTCGACATCATGATCAGCGAGAGTGACAACCTGCTGGCCGAGGCGCTGGCCCGCCAGGTGGCGCTGACCCGCAGCCAGACGGCGTCGTTCGACGGTGCCGCCGCCGCCATGGACGCCGAGGTGGCGGCGCTGGGCCTGCCCGCCGAGGAGATCACCCTCTCCGACGGCAGTGGCCTGTCCCGCCGTAACCGGATCAGCCCGTCACTGCTCACCGACCTGATCCGGCTGGCCGCGAGCCCGGACCACCCGGAGCTGGCCGGCGTCTTCGGCGGTCTGCCGGTGGGCGGCTGGTCCGGCACGCTGGGCGACCGGTACCGGGGCGCTCCCGGCACCGCCGGCGGGGCGGGCGCCGTCCGCGCCAAGACCGGCACCCTGACCGGGGTGCACGCCATCGCCGGCCTGGTCACCACCGCCGACGGCCGACTGCTCACGTTCGCGGTGCTCACCGACAGGGTGCCCGGTGGGACGGACACCGCCCAACCGGCGCTGGACCGCATCGCCGCCGCGCTGGCCGGCTGCGGTTGCCGCTGACGAGCGTCGGGGCGGGGTTTCCGGCCGGCGCCGGGCGCGCGACCGGCGTCGATCGCCGACGCGAGCCCGGGCCGGGGTGTCGCGACGCGGGTACGGTGGGTTCATGGCGCAGTTCGTGGACTGGGATCTGGCCGCCGCGACCGCGGGGGCGTTGAGCAAGTCGGGCCCCCGGGTGTCGTACTCGGAGGCCACCGACGTGGTCGGCGACCTGCGTCGGCTGACCGACGAGGCGGCCGGGCACGTGGCCGACTACACGGGGCTGCGGGCGCAGGTGGCACACCCGCCGGTGCGGGTCGTCGACCGCCGGGACTGGGCGGCCACCAACATCGCCGGGCTGCGTGAGGTGATCACTCCGCTGGTCAGTCGGCTGTCCGGCGACAAGCAACCCGGCGCGCTCACCGAGGCGATCGGGTCCCGGCTGACCGGGGTGCAGGCCGGCACCGTGCTGGCCTACCTCTCCGGCCGGGTGCTCGGCCAGTACGAGGTCTTCTCCGCCGACCCGGGCCAACTGCTGCTGGTGGCGCCCAACATCGTCGAGGTGGAGCGCAAGCTCGGCGCCGACCCCCGGGACTTCCGGCTCTGGGTCTGCCTGCACGAGGTCACCCACCGGACGCAGTTCACCGCCGTGCCATGGATGCGGGCCTACTTCCTCAGCGAGGTGCAGGCGTTCGTCGACGCCTCGTCCAGCGGCGGCGAGCACCTCGTCGAGCGGCTGCGGCGCGGGGTGGCGACGCTGTCCGAGGCGGTCCGCGACCCGGAGAGCCGGACGAGCGTGCTCGACATTGTCCAGACCCCGGCGCAGCGGGCCGTCCTCGACCGGCTCACCGCGCTGATGACCCTGCTGGAGGGGCACGCCGAGTTCGTGATGGACGGCGTCGGCCCGCAGGTGATCCCGAGCGTGGAGCGGATCCGGGCGTCGTTCAACCGCCGGCGCGAGGCGGGTAACCCGTTGGAGAAGGCGATCCGCCGGCTGCTCGGGGTGGACGTCAAGATGCGCCAGTACGCCGAGGGCCGCAAGTTCGTGCACGGCGTGGTCGAGCGGGTCGGCATGGAGGGCTTCAACTCGATCTTCAACTCGCCGCTCACCCTGCCCCGGCTGTCCGAGTTGGGCGACCCGGACGCCTGGGTGGCGCGGGTGCACGGCCCGGCCGGCACCGTACCGGCCGCTGGCTGACCGTCCGTCGATGGGCGCGCTCGCGCCGCCGGTGGCCGCGATCCGGGTGGCGGTCCGCCGCGCGCTGACTCACCTGCCGTCCGGCGGCCCGGTGCTGGTCGCCTGTTCCGGTGGCGCCGACTCACTCGCCCTGGCGGCGGCCACCGTGTTCGTGGCGCCCCGCCTGGGCCGGACCGCCGGCCTGGTGACCGTCGACCACGGCCTGCAGGCCGGCTCGGCGCAGCGCGCGGAGGCGGTGGCCGGCTGGGCCAGAGAGGCCGGTTTCGCGCCGGTGGTGGCGGTGCGGGTGCGGGTGGCCGGGCGTCCGGGTGGCCCGGAGGCGGCGGCCCGGGAGGCCCGCTACGAGGCGTTGACCGAGGCGGCTCGGCAGCACGAGGCGGTCGCGGTGCTCACCGGGCACACCCGCGACGACCAGGCGGAGACCGTGCTGCTCGCGCTCGCCCGGGGCGCCGGTCCACGCGGGCTGGCCGGGATGCCCGGCCGGCGGGAGCTGGCCGGGGTGCCGCTGCTGCGCCCGCTTCTGGAGATCGGTCGGGAGCAGACCCGCGCCGCCTGTGCCGCGCTCGGTCTCAGCGCATGGCAGGACCCGCACAACACCGACCCGTCGTACGCCCGCTCCCGGGTGCGGGCCGACGTGCTGCCGGCGTTGGTGCGGGCGCTCGGGCCGGGCGTGGTGGACAACCTGGCGCGTACCGCCCGACTGGTGGCGGCGGACAACGCCGCCCTCGACGAGACGGCGGCGACGGCGCTGGCGGCGGCCCGGCACCCCGCCGGTGGGCTCGCGGTGCCGGAGCTGGCCGGTCTGGCCGCCGCCGTACGCGGTCGGGTGCTGCACGCCTGGGCGCGGGAGCTGGGCGCGGTGCCCGGGGCGCTGTCGCACCGGCACGTCGCCGCTCTGGACGCCCTGGTCACCGACTGGCACGGTCAGGGTCCCACCGACCTGCCCGGGGGTGTCCGCGTACTCCGTCGTGGCGACCGGCTGACAGCCCTCAGCTCGGGCTGAGAGCCCCGGCGCCGTCCGCCCGGTCCCGGAAGGTGGTCCGGTAGCTGTGCGGGGTGGCGCCGACCCGGCGGCTGAAGTGGTGGCGCAGCGCGGCCGCGTCGCTGAAGCCGGCCTGGTCGGCGACGGCCTCCACGCTCAACGGGGTCTCCTCCAGCAGCCGTCGGGCGAGCAGCACCCGCTGGTTGGTGAGCCAGTCGTGCGGCGTGGTGCCGGTCTCGGCGCGGAACCGGCGGGCGAACGTGCGCGGGGCCATGCCGGCGCGGGCGGCCAGCTCCTCCACCGTGATCGTCCGGTCCAGGTGCCCCATCAGCCACTCCAGCACCGGCTCCAGGGTCGGCGCCTCGGGGGCCCGGGGGATGGGCGCCTCGACGTACTGCGACTGGCCGCCGTCGCGGTGTGGCGGGACCACCATCCGCCGGGCCAGCCGGGTCGCCGTGGCCGAGCCGTGCACCTGGCGGATCAGGTGCAGGCAGGCGTCGATGCCGGCCGCCGTGCCGGCGCTGGTGAGCAGCCGACCGTCCTGGACGTACAGCGAGTTGCAGCGCACCCGGGCGCGGGGATGCCGGCGTTGCAGCTCGTCGACGTAGCGCCAGTGGGTGGTGCACTCCCGGTCGTCCAGCAGGCCCGCCGCACCGAGCAGGAAGGCGCCGGAGCAGACGCTGAACAGGTGCGCGCCGCGCGCGTCGGCCCGGCGCAGCGCGTCGAGCACCGGGTCGGGAATGACGGTGCCCGCGCTGTGCGCGGGGACGGCCACCAGGTCGGCCTCCTCCAGCGGGCCGAGGTCGGCGTTCGGGGTGAGGTGGAAGCCGGCGGACGTCCGGACCGCAGCGCCGTCGGGGCTGCACACGTCGAAGCGGTACGCGGGGAAGCCGTCGGCCGTCCGGTCGGTGCCGAACACCTCGGCCAGCACACCGAGCTCGAAGGGAGCGACCTGGTCGAGGGCGAGGACGGCGACGGATCGGAGCATGTGACGAGGGTAACCCGAGAGGTGGCAGTAAATCGATGCCCAGTGGCATCTCTGCCACTGTCCGGCCGGCGGGAGTCGGCGCAGACTGGTCTCAGTCCGGTGCGCACCGGCGGCGAAACCGACAGCAACCATGCGAAAGTGAGCGCCGCCATGGAGTTCCTGCTCTTCCTCCTGTTCCTCGTCCTGCTCGTCGCCGCCTCGGCGGCCGGCCTCACCGCGGACAGCCACGACTCGGCCGACTGGAAGCCCAGCGAGGACGGCCGCCGCTGGCGGTCTCGCACCAGCTGATGCGTTTGATGCCCTTTGCGCCGAAGATCCCCGGCGGGACCGCACCAAAAGGTGCGGCCCCGCCGACGGAGGCCATCCGACGTACGGCAGGCTAGGAGTCATGGCTGACGGCTCCTGGTACGACGCCGACATCGACCACGTGATCATCTCCGAGGCGCAGATCCGCGAGAAGACAGCGGAGCTGGCCAAGCAGGTCTCCGCCGACTACGCCCACGTGGGCGACGGACTGCTGCTGGTCTGCGTGCTCAAGGGCGCGGTGATGTTCATGGCGGACTTCGCCCGGGCGTTGGGCCGCAACGGCCCCCCGGCCGAACTCGACTTCATGGCCATCTCCTCCTACGGCCAGGGCACCACCTCCTCCGGAGTGGTCCGCATCCTCAAGGACCTCGACCGGGACATCGCCGGCCGGCACGTCGTGGTCGTGGAGGACATCGTCGACTCCGGCCTGACGCTCTCCTGGCTGCTGCGCTACCTGGAGTCGCGCTCGGCGGCGAGCGTCGAGGTGGTCGCGCTCTTCCGCAAGCCGGAGGCGGTCAAGGTGCCGGTGGCCGTGAAGTACGTCGGCTTCGACATCCCCACCGAGTTCGTGGTCGGGTACGGCCTCGATTTCGCCGAGCGGTACCGGGAGCTGCCCTACGTCGGGGTGCTCAAGCCCGAGGTCTACGCCCGGTCCTGATGCCGGCCGACCGTCCCGACGGGTCGCGCCCGGCGGCGTGAGAGCAACTCGCATCGGTATTCGTCAAGCCGACGTTCAGCGGGCTCCCAGCTGTTCCGGTTACCGTGGAGCCCGGTGGCGCGGAGGCAACTCCGTGCCCGGCTCCTCGACCGCGTGACCGGGCGTGCGGGTGGCCGGGCTGGATTCCCCGCCACGCCGGTTCTTGCCCGGACCCGCCGTACGTCCTGGTGCGGGGCTGGCGAGGCCGCTCACGGAGCCCGTCGTCGATGGCGACGGAGAACCGAGGGCGGGGCTCGCGGGCTCACTCCTCGCGTACACGGGGCCTTCGATTGATACACCACTGCGGGGCTCGCAAGCTCACTCCTCGCGTACACGGTGTACCGTCGAATGACCGCGGCGCGGCAGTTTTCGCGCCTCGGGGTCGAGGCCGGCCCGCACGGCGGCTCCGACGCCGCCCAGGGCGGCGACACCATCAGACGGTCAGGACGTCGATCAGGAGGATGCGGGCGCTCCGGCGCTCGACAACAGTATGGAACGTACGCGTTTCTTCCGCCGACCGGTGGTCTGGATCATCCTGGTCATCCTCGGCGCCGTTGTGCTCAGTCAGCTGTTCACCGCTGGTCCCAGCTACCACCGCGTGGACACTTCCGTTGCGCTCGACCAGCTCCACACCGCCCAGATCAACAAGGTCGTCTTCCAGGACAAGGAGCAGACGCTCCAGCTGGACCTGAAGAACAAGACCAAGTTCGGTGAGACCAACACCGACCGGATCGAGGCCCAGTTCCCGTACCAGGCTGGGGACGAGATCTGGAACCAGGTGCTGGACGCCAAGGCGGCCAACCGGGTCACCGGCCCGGCCGACGCCAAGGTCTCGTCGGACAGCATCTGGGTGAGCCTGCTGGTCAACCTGCTGCCGATCGCGCTGCTCGTGCTCCTGCTGCTGTTCTTCATGTCGCAGATGCAGGGCGGCGGCTCCCGGGTGCTCAACTTCGGCAAGTCCAAGGCGAAGATGATCACCAAGGACACTCCGAAGACGACCTTCGCGGACGTCGCGGGTGCCGAGGAGGCCGTCGAAGAGCTGTACGAGATTAAGGACTTCCTGCAGAACCCTGCGAAGTACCAGGCCCTGGGCGCCAAGATCCCGAAGGGCGTGCTGCTGTTCGGCCCGCCCGGCACCGGCAAGACGCTGCTGGCCCGCGCGGTCGCCGGCGAGGCCGGGGTGCCCTTCTACTCCATCTCCGGCTCCGACTTCGTCGAGATGTTCGTCGGTGTCGGCGCCAGCCGGGTCCGCGACCTGTTCGAGCAGGCCAAGACCAACGCCCCGGCGATCGTCTTCGTCGACGAGATCGACGCTGTCGGCCGGCACCGTGGCGCCGGCATGGGCGGCGGCCACGACGAGCGCGAGCAGACGCTCAACCAGCTGCTCGTCGAGATGGACGGCTTCGACACCAAGGGCGGGGTCATCCTGATCGCGGCCACCAACCGACCGGACATCCTCGACCCGGCGCTGCTGCGCCCGGGCCGGTTCGACCGGCAGATCCCGGTGGACGCCCCCGACATGGAGGGCCGCAAGGCCATCCTGCGGGTGCACGCCAAGGGCAAGCCGTTCACCCCCGACGTCGACCTCGACGCGGTGGCCCGACGTACCCCGGGCTTCAGCGGTGCCGACCTGGCCAACGTGATCAACGAGTCGGCCCTGCTCACCGCCCGCAAGGACCAGCGGGCGATCACCAACGACTCGCTGGAAGAGTCGATCGACCGGGTGGTCGCCGGTCCGCAGCGCCGCACCCGGGTGATGAGCGACAACGAAAAGAAGATCACCGCGTACCACGAGGGTGGCCACGCGCTGGTCGCCTGGGCGCTGCCGCACGCCGCGCCGGTGCACAAGGTGACGATCCTGTCCCGTGGCCGCTCGCTGGGCCACACCCTGGTGCTCCCGACCGAGGACAAGTACACCCAGACCCGCGCCGAAATGATCGACACCCTGGCGTACGCCCTGGGCGGCCGGGCCGCTGAGGAGCTGGTCTTCCACGAGCCCACCACCGGTGCCGGCAACGACATCGAGAAGGCCACCCAACTGGCCCGCGCGATGATCACCCAGTACGGCATGAGCTCCAAGCTCGGCGCGATCAAGTACGGCACCAGCGGCGACGAGCCGTTCCTCGGCCGCAACATGGGCCACGAACGGGACTACTCGGACTCGGTGGCCGCCGAGATCGACGGCGAGATGCGGGCACTTGTCGAGCTGGCGCACGACGAGGCCTGGGAGATCCTGGTGGAATACCGGGACGTCCTGGACAACATCGTGCTCGAGCTGATGGAGAAGGAAACCCTCTCCACGGCCGACATGGCGCGGATCTGCTCCCGGGTGGTCAAGCGCCCGCCGCTGGCACCGTACAACGGCTTCGGCAAGCGCCAGCCCTCCACCGAGCCGCCCGTGCTCACCCCTGCGGAGAAGGACAAGCTCAAGGCGCAGGCCCAGGCCGACGGCGCGCAGGCGTCGGTCGGCGGTGGGGCACCGTCCAACAACTCGGACGGTACGCACTGAGCAACGACCCGACGGCCAGCTCCCCTCACCGGGAGCTGGCCGTCTCCGCGACCGAACCCGACGGCGACGACGAACTGGACTACGTGGCCGCGCGGCTGATCAGCGGCAAGCTGACCGGTCGCCCGGTGGAGGACGCCGTCGACCTCGGCCGGATCGAGAAGGCCGTCCGAGAGATCCTGATCGCGGTCGGCGAGGATCCGGACCGCGACGGGCTCCAGCAGACCCCGGCCCGGGTTGCCCGCGCGTACGCCGAACTCTTCGCCGGCCTGCGGGTCGACCCGGCCCAGGTGCTCAGCACCACCTTCGAGGCCAACCACGAAGAGCTGGTGATCGTCCGGGACATCGACGTGATGAGCCTCTGTGAGCACCACCTGCTGCCGTTCCGCGGCAGCGCGCACATCGGTTACATCCCCGGCCCGGACGGGCGGATCACCGGCCTGTCCAAGCTGGCCCGCCTCGTGGAGGTCTTCGCCCGCCGACCCCAGGTGCAGGAGCGGCTCACCTCGCAGGTCGCCGACCTGCTGATGAGCAAGCTCGCCCCGCGTGGCGTCGTCGTCGTGCTCGAATGCGAGCACATGTGCATGGCGATGCGGGGCATCCAGAAGTCCGGTGCCAAGACCATCACGTCGGCGGTGCGCGGCGTCCTGCAGTCCGACTCCAAGTCGCGGGCCGAGGCGATGGCGCTGATCATTCCCCGCTGACCTCCCGGACGCGACAACGGCCGTCCGCCCCCTTTCGGGACGGCCGGCTGTCGCGTCTTGAGGGTGGCCGGCCGTCGCGTCTGCGGGGTGGTCCGCTCGTCAGCCGGTCAGCCGGTCAGCCGGTCAGCCGGTCAGCCGGCCAGCAGGGCCAGGAGCAGGCCGGCCGTGACCAGCACCGCCGGCACCAGGCAGACCAGCGCACCGAGGCGCACCGTCCGGTCCAGCCGCTCGTCGGGGCTCGCCTGGAACAGCCGACCGACACCCACCCAGCCGACGACGAAGGCGACCGCCGGCATCGGAAGGCCGCCGATCAGGGCCGTCACGCTGGCCGGGCCCGTACCCGTCGTCGCGTACACGATGACCTGGATCAGCGGCACCAGCAGCGCCAACGGCCCGTACACCAGGAGGTTGCGGGCCCGCGTGGGCCAGGAGGCCGGTCGGAGGCCGCGACGCGCGGCCAACGCCGCGTCCGCGGCCTCGGCCCGACCCCGCGCGGCCCGCAGCGCCGCCAGTACTGCGGCCGGGCCGCCGACCATCGACCGGGCCGCCTCGGTCAGCTCCGGCGGCGACGGCACCAGCGAGATCGCCGGTACGCCTCGCTCCCGCAGCCGCTCCTGCTGACTCGCCAGCCCGGCACGCACGACCGTCAGTTCCTCCCGGGCGGCCTCCGCCGAGCGGGCCTGCTCACCGGCGGCGGCAGCCGCGCCGCGCCGGACCGCATCCAGTTGCCGCGCCGCCGCCAGGTACTCGGCCCAGCCGCTGACGGGTTCGACGGCCGTCGGCGTGCCATCGCCGTCCGCCCCGGCGGTCCGCTGCCGCCCCGGCCCGGTCACCGTAACGTTCGACCCCACACCGACACCTCCCGCGTGCACCGCCCGCTCACCCCACCTTGTCGGCGAACGGCACCAGGACCGTGCCCCGCTCGTCCGGACCGTCCCACAGCGCCGCCCGGTCCGGGTGTGCCCGCCACTGGACCGGCCGGCCGAAGACGGCGGCGAGCTGCGCCGCCGGCACGTCCAGCACCACGACGGCGGCGAGCTTGTCGACCTCGCCGTCCGGCTCCAGCAGCGCGGCGAACGGCGGCACCGCCCGCCACCAGCCCAGCAGGTGCCGGCCCGCCGGCGGCCCGTCCCGCAGCAGCGCGCGCAACCGGTCGGCCGGCAACTCCCGTGGCCCGGGCCGATCCAACCCGAAGACCACCAGGTACGTCGGCAGCTCCCCATCGGTGTCCGCGAGCAGCGTCGGCACGTCCACCAGGCACGCCGGATGGCGGGCGGCCAGCTCGGCCGTCAACGCCTCCGCCAGGGGGCGTGCCCCCTGGTCCGGCGCGGCCACCAGGAACCGGGCGGTGCCCGGCGGATGATGAGCCGCGGTGCTCCGGGCCGCCGTCGCCAACAGGCCACCCGCCGCCGGCCCCGAGCCCAGCACCGCGAGGTTGCGCCCGGCCGCTGGCCCCATCGGAACGGCAACCGTCGTACGGGCCACGTCCACCGCCCGGCCGAGCAGAGCGGCCGGCCCGTGTGCCTGGCCCGCCAGAGCCGCCCGGTGACGCGGATCGTTGCTCAGCAGCGGGCGAGCGTAGCCGGCGAACACCACCGGTGGCGCCGAGCCGGCCGGCCGAGCCTCCCACAGCTCGTGCCGCAGTTGCTCGACGACCTCCGGATGGTCCAGCGGATCCGGGTGCCGGATCAACCGCTCGTGGCCACGGATCGCGCCCCGGGGACCACCGAGCCCTCCGGCGGTGTTCACCACCGCGCTGCCCACCGGCAGCCCCGCGGCCGAGTCGTTGGTCGGCTCCAGCACCGGGCCGCCGCCCGGCAACGCCACCCGCACCGGGAACTGTCCGAGAACCGAATCCCGGTGCCCGGCGTCCGCGCGGCCACTCAATCCCAGCTCGCCCGCGCCGGCCAGCACCAGGTGTACGCCGTACGCCCGACCGGCGCGCGCCAGCCCATCCACCTGCGCGGTCAGCTCGGCGGCCAGCCGATCCCGCTCGGCGAAGAGCAGCGGCACATTGTCCACCACACAGACGATGCGGGGCAGCGAGCGGTGCTGGCGCAGCTCCGCGAAGCGCTGCCCACCGGCCCGCCCGGCGGCCTCCGCGCGGCGTTGCACCTCGGCCGTCAGCTGGTCGAGCAGGTCGCGGACGTACTCCCGGTCGGCGGCCATGGCCGCGGCCCGCACCTGCGGGATCCAGGAGCGGTCCCGCTCGGTCTGCAGAAACTCCACGAACGACTCACCGTCGCCCAGATCCGCCAGGTAGAGCGCCAGGTCGTCCGGGCCGTACCGGGCGGCGAGCCCCAGCAGCGCGGTGGTCAGGAACGCCGCACGTCCCGCCCCGGACCGGCCACTGACCAACCAGTGCGGGGTCAACTCGGTGAAGCCCAGCGGCACCGGCCGGCCCCCGGCGTCACCCACCATCGTGGTGAGACTGTCCGAGGAGTCCGCCTCCCAGAGCCGCTCACCCGTCGCCGGCAGGAGATCGGCCAGTGCCAACCGGGAGCCCGCCTCCACCTGGGCGGCGAGCCGTCGACAGACCGCGTCGACGAGATCCGCCGGCGGGTCCGTCTCCACGAAGACCGGTGAGTTCAACCCGCCCGGTGGCTCGGCTCCGGGGCCCGCGAACGACGCCCCCGGTGGGTCGCCGAGCAGCGCGTACGCGTTGCGCAGCACCAGTGAGGTGGCCTGCGGCAACGGCGCCCGGGACGCGTACGGGCCCGGTGGCGGCCAACCGGCCACCACCAGGTGCAGGCCGGCCGTGGGCCCCTGCTCGGCCAGCGCCTCGATCCGCGCCAGGTCGGTCGGACCGGTCAGCTCCGGCAACGCGGCGACCACCAGCAGCAGGGTGCGGTCGTGGCGACGACGCCCGCTCGCACCCGGGGTCACCCACTGCTCCGCCTCCGTCAACACCGCCCGCAGACCCGCCACGTCCACCGCCGGTGGCGGCAGCAGCCCGGCATCGGCCAGCGCGCCGAACGGCGTGAGCACCGCACCCGTGGCGTCCACCGCGCGCACCAGCAGCGCCCCGGCGGGCGCCCCGCCCAGCAACCGCAGCAGCACGGCCCGCAGCAGCCCCGCCACCCGGGGCTCCCGCGCATCGGTGTCCACACTCAGGTGCCCGGCCCCGATCAACGGCACGAGCGCGGGGAAACGGGCGTCATCCAACGGTGCCGCCGTACCCACCCGCACGAAGGGCGGCGGGCCGTCACCCGCCGGAGAATCCACGGTGAGCGAGTCCAGATTGGCCCCGGACCAGCCCGGGGCCAGCCGCGCGGCAACCACCCGCAGTCGGTCGGCCAACTCGTACTGGCGGCGCTGATCCGCGGGGGCCGGTCGAGTCTCGTCGAGGATGCCGGCGGCGGCGGTCACGACAGCTGCGGCCCGGCGGTGCAGTGCCGCCGCTCGGTTCGTGCGTGCCTTCGGACCGGCCACCGTGTCCACCCCCTCACCCGAGGTTGGCAACCCCTCCCCGAGCAGTGACGGTATCCCAGCCGGAGCCGCTCCTCCGGGAGGTACCGCGGTGGTGCGCCGGTGTTGTCGCGGATCTCACCGGTGGGGAGGGGTCCGTCACGATCCGCTGGATCTGAGGCATTGGCTCCGGGCCGTCCAGCCGTTAACTTCAGGAGGTGGAATCAGTGCAGCCCCCCGCCGGTTCCCAGGTCTCCCGCGTACCGGCCCAACGGACCCCGTCCGAGCAGCTGCCGCCGGCCCCGCCAGCGCCGGCGCCACAACCGCGCCGCCGCCGACTGCGTACGGTGCTCACCGTGGTCGGTGGGGTGCTCGCCCTGCTCTGCCTCGGCGCGGTGGCGACGGGGTACGTGCTGTACAACCGCGCGGCCGCCCCCGACCGCAGCGCCCCCGACGTGGCCGTCGACAACTACCTACGCGCCTTTCTGGTGGACCGCAACGACGCACGAGCCGACCAGTACACGTGCGAGGGCGGGACGCAACTGGAGCCACTTCGCGCGCTACGAGCCGACCTGCTCACGCGTGAGGATCGCTTTAGGGTCACGATTTCGGTCAGTTGGGGCAGCCTCGGCTTTCAGAAGCAAGGCGACGTTGCTGATGTTCAGGTCACTCTGGTCATTTCCGCCTTGGTGGACGGCACAAGGCAAAGCGAGCGACAGTCCTGGCAATTCAACACCCGGTTAGGCGAAGGGTGGCGAGTATGCGGCGGGCAACCGGCGGCTTGATCACTCGATCCACAGCAGATGGACCGGAACCTCCAGGGTGGTGGGTGATTGGCCACGCCAGGCCCAGCGGTACCACTCCACTTCGGGCGTGATCCGCACGCAGATGTCGCCTTCGGCCCCCGAGTAGGTCTCGGTGACGGCCCGCATGTCCCGGTGTTCCAGCCCACCCTCGACGTGCACCACCCGGCGTCCGGTGACCGCGTCCGCCTCGAAGACGGGCGTGGGGGACCGATGGGACGGCCCGTCCAGCGAGACCAGCCGGATTCCGGTGTCCCGGGTGCCCTCCGATCCGGGCCGTTCGCCGACCGTCTCCACCCAGACCCGCTCCACCGGCACCAGCGGCGCGAACACCTCGACCTGGTCGGCCTCGGCCCGGTACCACTCGTGCTCGGGGATGACCGGCACGTAGGTCCGGGCACCCTGCACGACGCGGTCGTCCGCGCGCAGATCCCCTCGCCAGCCGAGCCCGGGCAGACCGACCAGCACCCGCTGCCCGCGTAGCTCCACGCGTCCGGTCGCGGGCACGATGGTCAGTGGGCGGGGCGGCCGGGGTGCCCAGTCGGGCTGGTCGGCGAACGGGTCCGGCATCGGTCCGGTCATGCCCGTGACAGCCTCACTCCGCGGCGCGCAGCGGGGCGCCCCGCTCGCGCATGAACGGAATCGGGTCGACCGCGCCCCGGCTGGACCGGTCGTTGCGCAGGTGCACCTCGAAGTGCAGGTGCGGGCCGGACGAGTTACCGCTGCTGCCCACCTGCCCGATCACCTCGCCGGCCGGCACGATCTGATCGGGTGCGACCCGGGGATGGACCACCATGTGGCAGTACCGGGTGATGTAGCCGCCGGCGTGCAGGATGTCGACGAACCAGCCACAGCCGCCCTTGCCGGGGTACCCGTCCACGTCGCAGCTCCGCCGTCCGCGATTGTCCGGGTCGCAGCGGGCTACCAGCACCCGGCCGGCAGCCGCGGCGCGGATCTCGGTGCCCTTGGCCGCTCCGATGTCGACACCGTTGTGGCTGGGTCGCTCGGCGGTCCGGAAGCCGGAGCCGACGTCACCGGAGATCGGCGCGGTCCAGCCGGAGGCGGCGATCTGGCCGCGCTCGGCGGCGTCGCAAACCGCCTTGCCGTTGATCTCGACGGTGCGGGCTGCGCCACCGGCCAGCGCGTCCACGATCTTGCTGGCCAGCTCCTCGTGCTTGGCATACGCGTCCGGATAAGCGCTGATCTGCACCTGCTGGGCCACGACGGTCAGCGGTCGGCGCTGCCAGCTGCGTACCTTCACGAGCTTTTCGTAGAACTTCCGGGCCGTGTAGGCGGGAGTCATCCGCTCGGCGACCGAGCCCCATCCCGGCCGCTGCTGGAACAGACCCAATGAGTCGTGGTCCGCGCCGACGCCCTCGTGCGGCAGGGCGAGAGAGGCGGGCACCCCGGTGTTCGCCAGATTACGCAGCGCGGACTCCTGCATCGCGGTGGCCAGGGCGATCACCCAGCCACGCGAGGGCACCCCCATGTCCTGACCGACCTTGATGATGATCGCCGCGTTGCGGATCTGCGCGTCGCCATACTCGGCAAACCGGGGCAGTTCGCCGGCGATGTCCACCGGACGCACGGGTCCGCAGCCCCAACCGGCCAGGGCATCCCCGTCCTCCGCGTCGCCGCCGAGACCGCTGAGAAAGAACGCCGCGGTGCCTCCGGTGCAGCAGAGCAGGAGCAGCACCCCGGTGAGCACGGAGGCGATCACGCCGACCCGAATCGGGCGGCGAAGAGCACGGCCTGCTCGGCCGGCGGTCACTGTCGCTCCCAGTCCACCACGTCGACCAGCCAACCCTCGTCCGCCACCACCAGCTCCAACCGGAGCCGCCCGGTGTCGAGCGGTAGCAGCACCTCGACGAACGTGTCGGTGCGCGATCGCACCGATGGTGGGCCGGTCACCTCCTCGGCCGGCACTCCGCCGGGCTCGGCGCCGGCCAGCTTCTCGGTCAGCGCCGGCGTCGACAACGGCCGCAGGCCGGCCTGCCACTGTTCCGCCGTCATTCCGGGTCGGCCGAGCCAGGCGGAGGCGAACCGGTCGGCGGTCTGCTCCGGCGTGCGGGCGCCGGGCCGGGTGACCGGCGACGGCGGAGCCTCGGTGGAGGTCACCCCGTCGTCACCGGCCGTCGGGTCGACGGTGGTGATCGGCCGGTTCGGTCGGCTGCTCAAGCCGTCCGCCGGGTCCATCGGGCCGGACGCGAGGCGGGCCGCCCCGATCATCCCGAAGACCAGTACCGCGATCACCACCGCCACTCCCAGTCGGGACCGCAGCGCCCGGGTGAAGAGGAATTCCAGGGCCCGTCGCATCGCGGTCACCGAGCCTCTGAGCGCACCCGCGGTCCGGTGCGGTCCGGCGCACGTTCGGTGGAGCCGGGCCGGTAGACCACGAACGACGGGTTCTCCGACGGCACGTCCGGTTCGGTCCAGGTCGCCGGCTGCCGTCGACGGGGCTGCGGTGGCACCGGACGACCTCGGTTGCCGGTCTCCTTCGTCGGCGCCTCATCGGCGCGTTCCTGACCGTCCGGTCGACCGTCGCTGGCGCCTCGGCCCGCGACCGGGGTTGGCGTCGGCGTCGGGGCCGGGTCTTCCCGGCGTGCCTCCGGGCGCAGCCGGGTCTGCTCGGCGTCCGGCGACCGGCGGCGTCCGCCCACCGGTTCCATCGTGCCCCCGGGCTCGGCCACGTCGAGCCGAGCCGCCGTCCGCATGTCCCGGAAAAACCGGCGGTGCCAGGACCCCGCCGAGCTGACCGCCTCGCTGCTGTCCTTACCGCCGAGCTGGGTGATCCGCCGGTACGGCCGCAGCAGCAGCCAGCCGACCACTCCGCACAACCACACCAGCACCACCTGGAGCCAGCCGGGCAGCGTGGGCGTACTCATGATCAAATCGACCGCGAACAGGTAGATAGCGGCGCCGGTGCCGAAGATGGCGATGTTGAAGATCGCGGCGACCACGGCGTTCGCGAGCCGCCGCAGGCCGGCACTGGCCGGACGGAGCAACCCCACCGTGCCCAGGATGGGTGCCGCGATCACCGCCCATCGGAAGATCAGGAAGCCCAGCAGGACCAGCAGCGACGCGGTCAGGTCGAACATGGCGAACAGGACCGAGGCCAGCACCGCGATGAACCCGGCCCCGACCCGGTCCATGTCCCGGACACCCTGGAGGTACTCGTACGCCTCCGGGTCCTCGGTCTGGATCTGCTCGGCCACCCGCGCCCACTGCTGCTGCTTGGCCTTGATCGTCGCCTCCCGGGTGGCCGGGTTGGCGCGCAGCTTCTCGACCTCGTCCCACGACAGCGCCTTGGCGTCGTACAGCGCCGGACCGTACTTGCGGGCCGTCTCACTGTCCGCCGAACCGAGCACGCCCCGTAGCCAGTTTCGATATAGCATCGCCTCGGTGGCGGTGTCGCTGGCTCGCACGGCAGGTGGACGCTTGTCAACACACGCGTCCGGGTTGGGAAGAGCACAGCGGTCCGGTGGAGTATCCCGGGCTGCCGGGCCCACCGCGTCGTGCACCACGCCCAGCGAGGTGACCAGCGTGCCGTCCGCGATGTTCGCCGACTTGACCGGCCAGGCGGCGAGGGCGGTGACCGCGACCATCACCAACAGAGCCCAGCCGGCGGTGGTCATGGCGTTGCTCATGTCGGACTGGCGAGATCGCCAGAGCAGATAGAGCCCCACCACGCACAGCGTGACGATCCCGAAGACGCTGAACACCTTCTCGTAGACGGCCTTGGTCGCCTTCTCAACCAGCGGGTCGGCCCAGCCCCACATCGACCGGGGGTCCCAGGCGCGTTCTCGTAGCGCATTGGAGGCGCCGACGATCGCGGTGGCCACCATGAACTCGCCGTTCGCCACTGTGGTGGTGAACTTGTAGTCCGGATGCAGGACCGACGACGCGCAGCCGCCGGGGATGTCGTACGTCGGATAGCTGTATCCGGCGTAGCCGTAGTCGCTGTAGAGCCCCTTCGGCCCGGGTTGCTTGGCGGAGTCCGGACGACCGGCGAACCAGCCGGCGAGGCCGGAGTCGGGCGTGCCCGGGGTCGGCGCGTTACGGCACTTGACCTCGTCCTCGCTGACCGCCTGGAGCTTCCCTACGCAGGCCCGGAAGTCCGCTTGCCATTCGGCTGTCGTGCAGAGGTCGGCTCGGGCCTGGGCGACCGGTGGCGCGGCTGCGGCCGCCTCCGCGCCGAGCAGCGGCCAGCTGAGGGTGGCCCCGGCCAGCACGCCGAGCGCGAGCAGGAACGACGCGATCCGTGCCCGGGGCCCAGCCATGTCACGCCTCCAGATCCGGCAGGGAGATGCTCGGCAGGACTCCGGCCGCCGCGGCGATCGCGGCGGGCGTCGTGTCGAGGTGGTCCAGCAGGCCGTCGACGTACGAGACGTCGACGCGGACCTTCTGCACCCGACCGTCGACGTCGCGCATCACGAACTCCCGGAAGCCGAGGCGGTCGGCCGAGTTGGTGTCGGCGGCGGAGAGCGAGGCCAGGGTGGCCTCGTACCCGTCGTTGACCGGCACCCGCAGCAGCCGAAGCGCTTCGGAGGCGATCTCGGCGTCCTCGGCGATCCGGCCGACGAAGACGGTGGAGACCAGGTTCTGCACGTCGAGGCCGAGGATGTCGCGGGGGTTCTGCGAGGCGACCAGCGCCGCGAGGTTCCACTTTCGGGAGTCCCGGGCGAGCCGGACCAGGAACGAGCGGCCCGACCGCCAGCCTTCCATGAAGTGCGCCTCGTCGAGGCCGACGAGCTTTCGGGACGACATCGACCCGCCGTAGCAGCGGCGGACGGCGAGCCGGTGCGCGGTGTGCAGCATCGGCAGGGCGAGGGCCTCCTCGGCCGACCAGTACTCTCGTTCGATCTTCAGGTCGGGCAGCCGGAGCCCGGCCATCGTGATCACGGTGAGCGCCGCGTCGGCACCGAGCAGACCCTCCGGCGGCCGACCGAAGAAGAGCATGGCCAGCGGCATCTCGGCGGTGTCCAGGAGCAGGTTCGCCAGCTCCTTGCCGGCGTCGTCGTCGAGCCGGCCGAGGCAGCTCACCACGTCGTCCAGGGTGGACGTCTCCTCGGCGGGGACCTGCCGGACGGCGTGCCGGAACAGGGTGGCGGTCGACGCCTCGCGGGCCACCTGCGGCGGCACGAGCATCATGCAGATGTCCTGGACCAGCATGCGCCGCTCGGCCCGGGCGTTGGAGACCGCGATCTCGAACTCGCGGTCACCGGGGGCGCCGGTGGCGAACTCACTGCGCAGTGGCGTCGGGATGAGCGAGTAGGGCGCCAGGGTGCCGTGGTCCGACCCGGTCAGGTTCAACACCCGGGAGTACGGCCGCAGCTCCGGCATGGCGCAGAGCCGGGCCAGCGGCCCGGACGGGTCGAGCAGGGTCACCTGGACCCCCCGTCGGGCGGCGAGATAGCCCAGCGCGCCGAGCAGGGTCGACTTGCCACCGCCCGGCTCGGCCACGAAGACCGCGAGCCCGGAGCGTTCGCGTACCTCCATGGGGAAGTGCAGGTCGAGGAAGACCGGGCGGCGGCAGGTGCCGGCGGTACGCCCGATGAGGTCGCCCCGGCGGTCACCGACGGTGGACGCGGCCTGGGGAAGCGCGGCAGCGAGCAGCGGGACCGGCATCCGGCGGACGTAGCCGGTGTTGGCGATGGGCTCGCCGGGGATGAACTCGCGAGCCAGCCAGTCCTGGTTCTTCGGGTGCTGCAGGGAGATGCGCAGCTCCCGGGAGTAGAGCTGGATGAGCCGCCGGGCCCGCTCCAGGCACTCCTCCCTGGTCCGGCCGCCGACCGCGATCCGGTGCCAGCCGTGGGCGCGGGCCGAGTCGACGGGCAGCCCGGTGGTCATCTCGTCGCCGATCACCAGCGCCCGCTTGGCGAGGCGTTCCAGCTCCGGTGGCGCGTCGATGCCGTGCTCGGCGTAGTCGAGCTGCTGGGAGCGGATCATCCGCAGCCGGTGTTCGAGATTGCGGAACGAGTCGCCGGATCCGAGGATGTCGACCCGGGTGGAGATCTCCATCGGCCAGGGCAGTCGCTCGTGGAAGTGCAGCCAGGGCTCGTGCCGTTCCGGGATCTCCAGCGGCTCCATCCGGCCGACGGCGAGCACTGCCACGTGCCGTTCCTCGCCGGTCATCCGGTTGACCAGTTTCACGGTCGAGCCGTACGGGGTGCGGTAGCGCTCGACCTGCTCGGTCAGGGCGAGCAGGTCACCGCGCTCCCAGCGGCCGTCGGTCACCGGGGAGAGCCGGCCCGGGGGCGCCATGCACAGCGCCACCGAGCGGTAGAGCAGCCACTCCAGCTCCTGGGCGGTGACACGTCGGCCGCGCATGCCGAACGCGCCGAGAACCTCGTCGAACTGTTCCACGGTGCGGCCCAGTTTGCGACGCTCGCCCTCGGCGGTGCCCCGGCCGAAGGTGCGCAGCAGGCGTTCGGTCATGGAGTCGCCGAGGGAGCGGCGGGCGAAGGTGACGCCCAGGTAGGTCTGCCCCTCGGCGTGGTTGACGGCCATGAGGTGCCGCTGGGCGGCGACCAGGTGGTCCGCCCAGCCGGTGGTGCCGGCCACGTCGGGTAGCGGTGCCGGGGTGTGCGCGTCGATGGTGCGCGCCCACTCGTCGGCGGGGAACGGGCGGGTGGTCCGGCGCAGGTGCAGCCGGAAACCGGCCAGGCCCGCGTACTGCTCGGAGATCGCCGACAGCAGCGCCTCACGCTCGGCGTCCGGGCGGAAGGCCCAGCGGACCTCGGGCAGCCAGTACCAGGCGGTGACCGTGTTGGGGGTGAAGGTCAGGTGGCCGGCGATCTCGGTGATGGCCAGCTCGACCGACGGATCCCGGTCTCCGAATTTGATCTTCGGGGCGCGGACCCGGGTCGGCTTGATCGGCCGGTCCTGGTTGCTCGCGGCCCGCTGGCGGGGTGGGGCGACTTCCTTTCCGGCCCCCTTGGGTCGTTCCGACCCGGGGCGGCGTGGCGCCCGCTCCAGGGCCGGCCGGTCGCTCGGGGCGGCGGTGGCCGGCCGTTCCGCCGGCGCGGCCTGACGCTGCACCGATGCCGTCGGTGGGACGACGGGTGCGGCGCTGGACGTCCGAGGTGCCGGGCCGGTGGCCGTCGACGCGGACGCGCCTGCGGCGGTCGGCTCGGGGTCGTCAGAGGAGTACCGCATCGGGCGTCGGTCACCCGCCTGATGCGGCACCCGGGACTCGCCGGCCGGGTAGGCGTCCGCCCGTCGTGGCTCGACGGGCGGTCGGTCGCTGGTGGACCGGTCGTCGGGCGTCCACGGTGGCTCCAACTCGGGCGCCGGTCGGGCCGGGGTCGGGGCGACCGCGGGCGGCTGCTGCGGGACCGTCGGCTGGCTCCGGGTCGCGGGGCCAGCCGTCACGGCCCGTGGACCACCAGGTCGCGCGCCACCGAACAGGTCCAGGAACGGCGAGTCGATGTCGGCGTTCTCGCCGGCCGAGACCGCGCTGGGCTCGGCGGGCGGCGTCCGGCGGGTGACCGGCCGAGGTGCCTGGAACACACCGACCGCGCCGTGGCCGGGCGAGGTCACCAGCGCGGGGTCGAGCGCCACCTCGTCCTCGGCCTCGGGGTAATCAAATGACTGCGCACGGTGACTGGCCGGCACGGCCGGGCGGCCGGCCGGTGAACCCGGCGTGGAAGAGCGACTCATGCGACCGCCTCACCCGCGTCGTGCAACAGACCGCTCGGCGTACGCCCGGTCATGCCAGCTCCTCCCGGATCCTGATCCGGCTGCCGACCAGACGCGGGTCGCGCTGCTCGATCGCCGGCTCCCGGGTACGTCGCCAGTCGGTCAGCGCGGTGCGGATGACCACCCGCGCCGGCCGGTCGGGGTCGACGTGCCGGAAGATGAACGACGTGGTCACGATGGCGAGCGCGATCTCCCAGGCTGGGAAGAGTTCGACAGTCAACGTGAACAGCCAGTGGATGAACATGTAGAGGGGGACGAGCAGCATGAAGAGCCCGTACTGGGCGTAGGGCAGGTGGACCGGAAGGGTGTAGCCGGGCGGCCCGAGGTAGACCAGGCGGGCCCGGTAGATGTCGTCGTCGGTGCGTAGCCGCATCTGGTGAACGCGCCTATTCGAAGATCAGGTCGATCAGGTAATCGCCGACGAAGAAGAGTGTGGCCGCGCCGGCGATGAAGGCCAGCCCGACGATGGCGATCGCGGAGCTGGTCAGCACCTTGGAGATCTCGCCCCGGCTGGCGCGACCGATGAAGATGACGCCCAGGACGGCGAGCAGGATCGGCGCGATCTTGCTGGCGAAGAAGGTGACGACACTGTTGGTGTCGATCCCCTTCGGTGCCGGCTCCGCGAGTGGAGCCGACGCCAGGGTGGAGAGCGCGTGGGCGACGCCGGAAGACGCCGTCTCCATGAGCTCGAAGGCGATCACTGGAACCTCCCCATAGCGCGGCCGGCGGTGCCGCAGCGGTGCAATGGACGAGCCTGGCGGGAAATGTCCTCCACAGGGCGCAGCGTTCTTGACCCTGCGTTCGTTACTCACCACGGAGGGTGGCGAGGTTTGGGCGTTTTTCCCCCGCTTCGGCCCTCCCTCCAAGCTTCGCCATCTCGATGCTGGCCAATTCCAAAGCGTACGGGCCGCCCCGGATTGCGACAAGCCGCGAAGGGACTGCCTGCTGCTGCCCGGATGACCGATCGTACACCTGTTCTAACGAGCACGTCAGGGGTGGTCGACCCGGGCCGCCGGGTACCGCCACCACGACCGGTACCGTCTAGTCGTGACCGATCTGGTACGGGCTCCGGGCCCGGTGGTGATGGGCGTCCTCAACGTCACGCCGGACTCCTTCTCCGACGGCGGACGGTACGCCGACCTCGACGCGGCCGTCGGACACGGCGTCCGTCTGCGCGAGGCCGGGGCGCACCTGATCGACATCGGCGGTGAGTCGACCCGTCCCGGCGCCGAGCGGATCGACGCGGTGACGGAGGCCGAGCGGGTGCTGCCGGTCATCCGCGAGCTGACCGCCGCCGGTGTGCCGGTCAGCATCGACACCAGCCGGGCGCGCGTGGCCGAGGCCGCGTTGGGCGCCGGCGCGGCGGTGGTCAACGACGTCTCCGGCGGGTTGGCCGACCCCGACATGGCCCGCGTCGTCCGCGACGCCGGCTGCCCCTGGGTCCTGATGCACTGGCGGGGCCACTCCCGGCAGATGCGCGACCTGGCCAGCTACACCGACGTGGTGACCGATGTGCGGGGCGAGCTGGCACAGCGGATCGACGAGGCGCTGGCCGCCGGGGTCCCGGCGGACCGCATCGTCATCGACCCCGGCCTCGGCTTCGCCAAGACGGCCGCCCACAACTGGGAACTCAGCGCTCGCCTGCCGGAGCTGCTGGACCTCGGGTACCCGCTGCTCTTCGGCGCCAGCCGCAAGTCCTACCTCGGTCGACTCCTCGCCGGCGCCGACGGCACACCGCGACCCACCGCTCAGCGGGAGGCCGCCACCGTGGCCACCAGCGTGCTCGCCGTCGCGGCGGGCGCCTGGGGCGTACGCGTGCACGACGTGCGCGCCACCGTGGACGCGCTCGCCGTCTGGGCCGCCACCGGCAGCCCGCGCCTGGTGCCAGCCAGCCCGGCTGGGCGGCCCGTACGAGCGGCCGCCGGCCGGTGAGAGGGAGACCGATGAACGACCGGATCCAGTTGACCGGCCTGCGTGCCCGCGGCCGGCACGGGGTGTACGACTTCGAGCGCGCGCAGGGGCAGGACTTCGTGGTCGACGCCGTCCTGGAGTTGGACCTCGCCCCGGCGGCGGCCAGCGACGACGTCACCGCGACGGTCCACTACGGCGAGCTGGCCGAACGTCTGGTGGCGGTGGTGACCGGCGAGCCGGTCAACCTGATCGAGACCCTCGCCGACCGGCTGATCGCCGTCTGCCTGGCCGACGAGCGGGTCCGCACCGCCACGGTCACCGTGCACAAGCCGGAGGCGCCGGTGCCGCACACGTTCACCGACGTGGCCGTCACGATGACCCGGACGCGTACCCGATGACCCGGGCCGTGCTCTCGCTCGGCAGCAACCTCGGCGACCGCCTGGAGCACCTCCGGACGGCCGTCACCACGCTCGGCGACACCGTGCTGGTGGTCTCCGGCGTGTACGAGACTCCACCGTGGGGGGACGCCGACCAGCCCGCGTACCTCAACGCGGTGCTGCTGGCCCAGGACGCCGCCGCCACGCCCCGCGACTGGCTGGAGCGGGCCCGGGCCGCGGAGCGCGCGGCCGGCCGGGTCCGTGACCCGCAGCGGCGGTTCGGGCCGCGCACCCTCGACGTGGACGTGATCGCGGTCTGGGGCGACGACGACGAGCCGGTGCTCAGCGACGAGGAGGAGCTGACCCTGCCGCACCCCCGGGCGCACCTGCGCGCGTTCGTGCTGCGACCGTGGATCGACATCCAGCCGTACGGGCGGCTGCCCGGCCACGGCTGGTTGACCGACCTGCTCACCGCCGGCCCGGTCGCCGACGACGCGCTGGAACTGCGTCCCCGGCCGGAACTGGCGTTAGAGTCGACGGCATGACCCAGTGGAGCCGGCCGGCATGACGCAGGCGAAGTCCCCACCACCGGGCGGGCCGGGCCCGGACCGGTCACGGATGGGTCCCACCCGGATCTCGACCCTGGTCGTGGCCGCCCTGGGCGCGGCGGCGGTGGCCTGGCTGCTGATCAGCAGCCTCTACTACAGCGGCATCCCCCGTCTGCCGTGGCTGCCGGTGGTGACGCTTGCCGCGCTCGCGGTGCTGGAGGCGTACGCGGCCGTCAACACCCGCGGTCGCATCGAGCGCAAGCCCGGCCGGGATCCGGTGAACCCGTTGATGGTCGCCCGGTTCGTGGTGCTGGCCAAGGCGTCGGCGCTGGCCGGGGCCATCTTCGCCGGTTTCTACGCCGGGCTCAGCGGGTGGCTCTTCGTCGAGACCACCCGGGCCGCCATCGACGATCGGCCGGCCGCCGCGGGCGGGCTGCTGGCGTCGCTGGCGCTGGTGGGGGCCGCGCTCTGGCTGGAGCGGTCCTGCCGGGTCCCGGAGCGCCCGGACGACGAGCACGAGCCCGACCAGCGCCAGAGCCGTCCCGGCCAGCGCTGAGCAGGGGGTTACGCCTGGCTCCGGGCGCGGGTACGGTGCCTCCGATCGGAGAGCAACGGCCGCCCCCGATCCGTCCGTGCGCCGGACCGGGACGGCCGGCCACTGGGGAGGCGGTGCCATGGGGTACGAGGACACGGGCCGGGACCGGTCGGTCGAACCCTCGTCCGGGGTTCCTGTCGCCGTCCTGGAGAACGTCTTCGACGATCCCACCCACGGCGAGCCGGGCCGGGACCGCGTCGGTGTGCACATGTTGTGGGAATTCCTGCTGCTGGTCGGTCTCGCCGCCCTGGGCTGGCTGCTCTGGCGGGCCGACCCGGACACGCTGCGCGGCGCCGGTCTGCGTACGTTGCTGGTCGGCGCGGTCGGCCTCGGGCTGCTCGCTCTCGCCGCCGGGCTGAGCCTGCGCACCGCCGTCCCCAACCTGGCCGTCGGGCCGGTCGCGGTCGCCGCCGCGCTGCACTACGCGGAACAGGGCGATCGAGGGCTGGCGACGTCCGTGGGGTCGGCCGTCGTGGTCGCCGCGGTGGGCGGTCTCGTGTTGGCGCTGGCCGTGGTGGTGTTACAGGTGCCCGCCTGGGCGGCGAGCCTGGCCGCAGCGGCCGGAGTCGTGGTGTACATCGAACGTCGTTCGACGTCGATTCTGGTGCAGGGGGACTACGACCCGAGGCGTACGGCCGGCTACCTCTTCGCCGGGTTCGCCGCCGTCGCGGTTTTCGGCGGTCTGTTCGGCACGATCAGGTCGATCCGCCGGCTGGTGGGTCGGTACCGGCCGGTGGCCGACCCGGCCCGGCGCCGGGGCGCGCTGGCAGCCGTGGTCGCCGCCATCGCGCTCGTCGGTTCCACGGTGCTGGCCGCGCTCGCCGGTGTCCTGCTCGCCGCCAACGGCCCCGGGGCGGTCACGCCCACCTCCGGGCTGGACTGGACCGTCCTGGCCATCGGCGTGTCCCTGCTCGGCGGCACCAGCGCGTACGGCCGCCGCGGCGGGGTGTTCGGCACGGTGCTGGCGGTCGGCCTGGTCACCGTCTTCCAGGCGTACGCGCCGGAGCGCGACTGGACGGTGAGTCACTGGGCGCTCGGTGGCGTGGCGCTCGGCGTCGGGCTGCTGGTGACCCGGCTGGTCGAGACGTTCGGGCGGCCCCGGCCGGGCCACGTGGAGAAGATCGAGCCGGTCGGCGACGGCACGATCAGCACGGGATGGAACGTGCCCCGGCAACAGTCGGCCGACAACTGGCCTCCGACGCTGCCGACACCCCTCGCGCCGGAATCGGCCGACCCGTGGCGTGACCCCCGCTGGGAGACCGGCCCGCGGCGCTGGGACGCCGACGACCGGTGAGCCGTGTCCCGTCCGCCGAGCCGGCGCTGATCTCGACCGTTAGGCTCGCCGCATGACCGACACACCTGCCGCCACCCCCGGCGGAACCTCGTTCGAGGAACTCGATGCGCTGTCCACGGAGGAGCTGCGGGAGCGGGCGTTCGCCCGGGCCCGGGAGCGTCGCGACGTGGGGTTCTACTGGTCGGTGCTGCGGCACCTGCCGAACGCGGACGAGGCCACGGTGCTGGACGGCGCGCCGAACTCGATCGGCCCGACCATCGACGAGGCGAACGCCTTGTGGCGGGAGCTGACCGGGCACGGCTACGAGGAGTCGGCGCCGCTGCTGCGGGCCGCCTTCATCGACTACCTGCTGAAGCACTGAGCCGTTCGGGGCAGCCCAGGTCCGCCCGGCCGGCCGGCACGGGACCTGGGCGGATCATGGGACTCGTCCGTACGGGCCCGGTCAGCGGCTACGGGACGGCCGCCGGCACCGGCGCGCTCGCCGTACTGCTGCTGGTCGGCATCTGTGGCAGCCCGGCGTACACCGGCTGGGCCGCCGCGACGCTTACCGACCCGGACTCGGCCGGCGGCTTCTACCTGCGCCTGCTCGCCTGGCCGGCCTGGCGGCTGGACGCGGACGGGCAGGCCGGCGGTCTGTTCGCCGCCGACCTGCGGGCCGTCGCGCTCGTGGTCCTCGCGGTGGCGCTGCTCTATCTGCTGCCCGCCGCGCAGGTGGCCCGGGTGCCCGGCCCGGTCAGCCAGTTCTTCTCCGGCTGGGCCGCGTACGTGCTGGCCGGCGGGCTCGCCGCCGTGCTGGCGGCGCTGCTCGGCCCGGACCCGTCGCTGCTGGCAGCACTGCGAGACGCCAGCAGCGGCGCCGGCTACGGCTTCCTCACCGGCTGGATCATCGGCACCGCGAGCCTCGGTGGTCGCGCCTGACCCGCGCGACCCCATTCGGAACGGGTGACGCCGCCGGGCCGGTCAGCGGCCGGGTCAGCCCGTCGAGCGGCCCAGGTCGAGCAGACGCTGGCGGCTGAGCGCGCCCACCGGGCGGCCGTCGTCGGTCACGACGAGCTGGTCCCGCCCCGACGTGAGCAGTGCCGCCAGCGCGTCGTACGCCGTGCCGTCCAGCGCCACGGTGGGCAGATCCGCGGCGGCGCCTGGGGGCACCGGCTCCAGGGACTCCCGGTCGAGCGGGGTGACCGCCAGCCGGCGGATGCCCCGGTCGGCTCCGACGAATTCGCGGACGAACGGGGTGGCCGGTGCGCCGAGCAGGGCGGCCGGCGTGTCGTACTGCTCAAGGTGCCCGCCCTGGGAGAGCACGGCGATCCGGTCACCGAGCCGGACGGCCTCGTCGAGGTCGTGGGTGACCAGCACGATCGTCTTGCGGACCTCGGCCTGGAGGCGGAGGAACTCCTCCTGCAGGCGGGCCCGGACGATCGGGTCGACGGCCGAGAACGGCTCGTCCATCAGCAGCACCACCGGGTCCGCGGCGAGCGCGCGGGCCACGCCGACCCGCTGCCGCTGCCCACCCGACAGCTCGTGCGGATAGCGGCGGCCGAACTGGGCCGGGTCCAGACCGACCAGGTCGAGCAGCTCGTCGACGCGGGCCCGGGTCCGATCCCGGGACCAGCGCAGCAGACCCGGGACGGTCGCCACGTTCGCCCGGACCGTCTGGTGTGGAAAGAGGCCGACGTTCTGGATCACGTAGCCGATCCGGCGGCGTAGCCGCACCGGGTCGACGTCGGTGACGTCCTCGTCGCCGAGCATGATCCGCCCGGCCGTCGGCTCGATCAGACGGTTGACCATGCGGAGCACTGTCGACTTGCCGCAGCCGGACGGGCCGATCAGCACCACCAGCTCGCCGGCCTTGACGTCCAGGCTCAGGTCCCGCACGGCCTCGGTGCCGTTCGGGTAGCGCTTCTGGATGCCCTGCAGGGAGATCGACGCCGCGCGAGGGGATTCGGCCACGCTGGCGGCCTCCGGGGTAACGTCCACGTATGTCCTTCCGCCTGAGCTACCGGGCCGACCCGGGTAACCCCTGGTTCTCCTGGCAGTACGTGCGGGACAACTCTGACACGATCCTCGCCGCCATGCGCGAACACGCCTCCCTCACGGGACGCGCGGTGCTGATCGCGGTGCTGATCGCCCTGCCGTTGTCCGTGCTCGCGTACTGGGTCCGCCCGCTGGCCGGCCCGATCCTCGGCGTCACCGGCGTGATCTACACCATCCCGTCACTGGCGCTGTTCGCGTTCATCGCGCCGTACCTGGGCACCGGCGCCACCACCGTGCTGGTCGGGTTGGTCCTGTACGCGCTGCTGCTGATCGTCCGCAACGTGGTGGCGGGGCTCAACCAGGTGCCGCCGGAGGTCGGCGAGGCCGCCGAGGGCATGGGCTACGGCCGCTGGCGGCGGCTCTTCCGGATCGACCTGCCGCTGGCGATCCCCGGCATCCTGACCGGGTTGCGCCTGGCCACCGTGTCGACGGTCGCGCTGGTCACCGTCGGCGTGCTGGTGGGGCACGGCGGCCTCGGTCAACTGATCTTCGCGGGCTTCCAGAACAACCTCTACAAGGCCGAGATCATGACCGGTACGGTGCTCTGCGTGGCGCTCGCGGTGCTGCTGGACCTGCTGCTGGTCCTCGTCGGCCGGCTGGTCACCCCCTGGTCCGCCCGGGGCGTCCGGTGAGCGCCGCGGCCAACCCCGTGCACCAGGCGGTGCTCTGGCTCAACGACCCCCTGAACTGGAGCAACCCGGGCGGCATCCTGGACCGGCTCGGCGAGCACCTGACGATCTCCGCCCTGGCGGTGGCGCTGGGTTGCCTGGTGGCCTGGCCGGTCGGGCTGTGGCTCGGGCACACCGGCCGCGGCGGCGGTCTGGTGGTGCTGGTGTCCAACGCCACCCTGGCCATTCCCACCCTGGCGCTGCTGACCATCCTGCCGCTGACCTTCCTCGGCTTCGGGCGTACGCCGGTGGTGGTGGCGCTCGCCGTCTTCGCCATTCCACCGCTGCTGGCCAACGCCTACACCGGCGTACGTCAGGCCGACCCGGAGGCGCGCGACGCGGCCCGCGGGATGGGCCTGTCCGGCGGGCAGTTGCTGCGCCGGGTGGAGCTGCCGCTCGCGGTGCCGTACCTGGCGGCCGGCTTCCGGACCGCCGCCGTGCAGGTCATCGCCACGACCGCGCTGGCCTCGTTCGTCAACGGTGGCGGTCTCGGCGAGATCATCCGTACCGGATTCGGTCTGAGCATCGCCGCCGGTGGCGGGCAGATCGTGGCCGGCGGTGTGCTGGTGGCCGGGCTGGCACTGCTGGCCGAGCTGCTCCTCGGGGTCGTCGAACGCCTGGTCACCCCCCGTCCGCTGCGACGCGGACGGCAGCGCGCGGGCCGCGCCCGGCCCGCCGACGCCACCGGCCGCGCCTGACGCGCCGTCGCGATCCGTCCGGGTGAGCGGACGCCGAAGCGGCGACCAGCGGCGGGCCGGTCGGTGACGATGCGGTGACGAAGCCCATCCCGGGTTGTCGGTCGCTCGCGGACCATGTTGGGTGGAAGTCGCGGGCGGCCGACAGCCAGGATCGCCCGTCGGACACGCGGCCGGCCCGGGACGGGTCGCGCCGGGACACGGAAGGCGGGCGGCACACATGCGCGCACGTACACGTCTGGCGATGGGCGCCATCGGCGCCATCGCCGGAGCAGCACTCCTCACCGGGTGTGGCGACGCCGGCTCGTCCGGCACCGACGCCCCCCAGACGAACGCCTCCGGCGCCGGGTGCGCTCCGGTCGCCGGTCAGCAGCTCATCGCTCTGACGGACGACAAGAAGCTCCAGAACTCCGACAACGTCATCCCGGCGGTCAACAGCAAGGTGGCCAACCCGCAGCTGATCGCCGCGCTGGACAAGGTCTCCGCGGCGCTCGACACGCCGAAGCTGATCCAGCTCAACAAGGCCGTCGACGCCGACCGCAAGACCCCCAAGGTGGCCGCCGAGGAGTTCGCCAGCGCCAACAACATCACCGCGGGCATCGCCAAGGGCCCGGGTGGCGACATCGTGGTGGGCGCCGGCAACTTCAGCGAGAGTCAGACCCTGGGCGAGCTGTACCGGATCGTGCTCACCGCCGCCGGTTACCAGGTCAAGGTGCAGCAGATCGGCAACCGGGAGCTGTACGAGCCGGCGCTGGAGAAGGGCGAGATCCAGGTCGTCCCGGAGTACGCGTCGACGATGGCCGAGTTCCTCAACACCAAGGCCAACGGCAAGAACGCCCAGCCGGTGTCCTCGCCCGACATCAACACGACGGTGACCAAGCTCAAGGCCGAGGGCGACAAGGTGGGCATCACCTTCGGCACCCCGGCCGCCGCGCAGGACCAGAACGCGTTCGCGGTCACCCAGCAGTTCGCCGACAAGTACGGCGTGCGGACCCTCTCCGAGCTGGCCGCGAAGTGCTCCGGCAGCGCGACGGTGCTGGGCGGCCCGCCGGAGTGCCAGCAGCGTACGTTCTGCAAGCCGGGCCTGGAGAAGACGTACGGGCTCTCGGTGGGCTCGTTCTCCTCGCTGGACCAGGGTGGGCCGCTGACCAAGAACGGGCTGCGTGAGGGCAAGATCAGCGTTGGTCTGGTTTTCTCCTCGGACGGTGCCTTCGCCACCAGCTGAGGTTCCTTTCGGGTGTGCCGTGGACGCCCCCTCCCCATCTCGGGGCGGGGGCGTCCGCGCGTCCGGGGACCCGTTCCCTCCGCTGGGGATCGTCGGTAGGCTGCACAGCCATGCCAGCCCCGGTCACCCCCGACGCCCGGCGTCAACCGCTGTTGCTGACCGTGCTCTTCTGGGGCGGCGTGGCCCTGGCCCCGGTGGCGGCGCTGATCCTTCTGGTCGCTGACGGTAACGGCCCGCTGCGCTTCGCGGCGGTGCTCGCCATCGTGGCGGTGGTCCTGATCGGCCTCTCCATCGCGTTGCGCCCCGACGGTGACGACGGTCGGGCCGATGAGCTGCTGGACGAGATCGAGGAGCTGCGCCGGGAGTTGCGCGCCGAGATCGTGGCCGCCGCGCAACGCGGCAACCAGGCGCTCGACCAGGCGCAGCGAGCCCAGGAGGGGATCGCGGCGGTCCGCCGTCGCCTCGATGCCACCGGAGCGGCCCTCGCCGGCGCCACCCCGCTGGCCGAGCCGGCAGGCGCCGGGCGGGTGCGGGTGCCGGCCGCCGACCCGGTGGACGAGACTCCGCCCGCCCGCAGCCGGGTACCGGTCCCCGGCGACGCCCCGGTCGCCCGGGTCCGGGTGCCCGCTCCCGAGGAGGCCGTCGGCCGGGTTCGGAGCCCGGGTCCGGGCGAGGTGGCCGGTCGGGTTCGGGTGCCGGCCCCGGACGAGGCCGCCGATCGGTGGGGTCGCGACGAGCGCGCCGACGACGAACCGGCGTACCGCCACCGTGCCGCCGCCGACGCGCCCCCCGAGCCAGCCGCCGGCGGTGTGTACGGCGCCGAGCGGTCCGCGGCCGGATACGCCGCCGCTCCCCGCCCGCGTGAGCACGACCGCCCCCGTGAGCACGACCGCTCGGAGCCGGCGCACCGGCCGGTCGGCGTGGTCCGGCACACCGAGACCGTGCACGTCACCACCCGGCACACCGTCGTCGACGGCGGACCGGCCGAGCCGGGCGGGCGCTACGGCGGCGGGTACGCCGGCCAGTGGACCCCGCCGGCCCAGGAATGGACCCGGGGCGGCCCGGAGGGACGTGCCCGGCCGGCCGACCGCTCGTGGGGCGAGCCGGAGAACCCCCGGTCCACGTACGCCGACGACCGTGCCCGCCCAGCCGACGACCGGGCCCGCGCTGCAGACGACCGCGCTCGGCCCGTTGACGACCGGTCCTGGGGTCAGCAGCCCGCCGCCCGGGGTGAGTCCGGTTGGAAGGGCGCACGGGACGGCTCGGGCTCCGACCGGAACGGGCCCGACCGCGGCGACGAGGAGCCGGGCTGGAGGGCTCGCCGCGACGAGCCGGAGTGGACCGGCCAGCGCGACGTGTACGCCCAGGCCGACGAGCCTGCCTGGGGCGGCCGATCGCAGCACGACGACCGTGGCTGGTCGGAGCAGGCCGAGCCCGACCACGCCGGTGCGCCGCAGCCCGGTCCCGCCCTGCGGGCGGACGACACCGGCGAGTACTGGTCGCAGTTGCGGGCCGGCGACCGGTGGGCGGCCGTCCGGGACGACGAGAACGGCCGTGAGCTGCACGTCGGTGAGCGCCGGGCCGAGGTGCACGCCGACGCCACGGGGACCGAGTACCGGATGGCGGACCGCTGGGCGTCCGTCCGCCAGGAGGACCCACGCCGCCACGAGGACCCGCGCCGCCACGAGGACCCACGCCGCCACGACGACGCGCGCCGCCACGAGGACTCACGCTGGCAGGACGAGCGCGAGTCGTACCACCGGTCCGAGCCGGGCGGCCGGCCGGCGCTGCCGGTCGGCGGCGTGCCCGTGCCGGACGAGTGGCGTCCGCCGCGCCAGCGCGGTCACGAGCCGGAGCCCGCCCCCGAGCGGGCCGGCCGCCGCCGGGTCGAGGAGCGGTACGGCTACCCGCCGCAGGACGACGTGCCGCGTGCCGGCGGCGCCCCGGTCACCGACCGCTGGCGCTGACGCGTCACTTGTCGATGTCGCCGACCACGAAGAACATCGAGCCGAGGATGGCGATCAGGTCCGGCACGAGGCAGCCCGGGAGCAGGGTGGCCAGCGCCTGCACGTTCGCGTACGAGGCGGTGCGCAGCTTCAACCGCCAGGGGGTCTTCTCGCCGCGCGACACCAGGTAGTAGCCGTTGATGCCGAGCGGGTTCTCCGTCCAGGCGTACGTGTGCCCCTCGGGCGCCTTGAGCACCTTCGGCAGGCGGGTGTTGATCGGCCCGGTCAGCCGGTCCACTCGGTCCAGACACTGCTCGGCGAGATCCAGCGAGACGTACACCTGGTCGAGCAGCACCTCGAAGCGGGCGTGGCAGTCCCCGGCGGTCTTGGTGACCACCGGCACGTCCAGCTCGTCGTACGCCAGATACGGGTCGTCGCGGCGCAGGTCCAGGTCGAGTCCGGAGGCTCGGGCCACCGGCCCGGACGCGCCGAACGCGGCGGCGTCGGCGGCGGACAGCACGCCCACGCCCACCGTGCGGGCCAGGAAGATCTCGTTACGCCGGATCAGGTGGTCCAGGTCGGGCAGCCGCCGACGGACCTCGCCGATCGCCGCGCGGGCCCGCCCGGTCCAGCCGTACGGGACCTCCTCCTTCAGCCCGCCCACCCGGTTGAACATGTAGTGGATGCGGCCGCCGGAGACCTCCTCCATCACGGCCTGGATGGTCTCCCGTTCCCGAAAGGCGTAGAAGACCGGCGTGATGGCCCCGATCTCCAGCGGGTACGAGCCGAGGAACATCAGGTGGTTGAGCACCCGGTTCAGCTCGGCGAGGGCCATCCGCAGCCAGGTGGCCCGCTCCGGCACCTCCATGCCCATCAGGCGTTCCACCGCGAGCACCACGCCCAGCTCGTTCGAGAACGCCGAGAGCCAGTCGTGCCGGTTGGCCAGCACGATGATCTGCCGGTAGTCGCGTACCTCGAAGAGCTTCTCCGCGCCCCGGTGCATGTAGCCGACGATCGGTTCGCAGGCGATGACCCGTTCGCCGTCGAGCACCAACTTCAGGCGCAGCACGCCGTGCGTGGAGGGATGCTGCGGGCCGATGTTGAGCACCATGTCGGTGCCGAGCTGCTGATCGCCGGTGCCGGCGACCAGACCGGCCCCGGTGCCGACGGTCAGTTCACGGAGGGCCCCGGCGTCGGTGGTCATGCCCGTCATCGTGCCACGGCGGCGGTGCCCCGGGTCATGGCGACCGCTCAGCGCCACCGCGTCGGCCAATCGGCTCATGTGGTCGTCGGACCCCCGCCGTAGCATCCCGATCCATGGAGCGGACGGAGATCGACGGAGTGCCGGTTCGGTGGAAGCAGGGGCCGGCGCCGCTGAGCGCCACCCTGCTGTTCGGCTGCGGCGCGCGGGACGAGACGTTCCGCACCATCGGGGTCACCCACCTGATCGAGCACCTGGTGATGAGCACCCTGCCCCGCCTGCACCACGAGCACAACGCCTCGGTGGACCTGCACGTCACCGAGTTCACGGCGACCGGCCGGCCGGAGCAGATCGTGGCCTTCCTCGCCGCCGTCTGCGACGGTCTCCGGGCCCTTCCGCTCGACCGTCTCGAGAAGGAGGCGGGTGTGCTGGCCGCGGAGGGTGGCCACTGCACCGATCCGACGACGGCCGCGCTGCTCACCCAGCGGCTCGGCGTGCAGGGCGCAGGGCTCGCGCCGTGGACCGGTCCGGGCTACGACCGGCTGACGCCGGAACAGATCCGCGAGTACGCCGCACGTTGGTTCGTGGCCGGCAACGCGGTGCTGCTGCTCACCGGCCCACCGCCGGAGGGCCTGCGGCTGCCGCTGCCGGCCGGGCCTCGACCGGATCATCTCGCGCCGACGCCCGTGGCGACCGCCGAACCGATCTGGTGTGAGCACCTCGTGCCGTCGGTGGGGGTGTCCCTGGTTGGCGACGACGACGCGGCGATGGCGCTGGGCTCCCAGGTGCTCTCTCAGCGGCTGGAGCAGATCGCCCGGCGCACGCACGGCCTGAGCTACGAGGTGGGCGGTGACGTCGTCCTGCTGGGCAACGGACAGCAGTTGGTGACGGTCACGGTGGACGCCCGTGAGGGCCAGGAGCCGCAGGTGGCCGCCCTGCTCTGGGAGGAGCTGAACCGCCTGGCCACGGAGGGACCGACGGCTGCCGAACTGGCCGAGGAGTGCGCCGCCGCCCGCGAGATGATCGAGGACCCGCGCGCCGTCGAGGCTTATCTCCACCGGTCCGGCTTCCGGGAACTGCTGGGCCTGCCGCAGATCACCCCCGAGCAGCGGCTGGCCGACTTCCTGGCGGTCACGCCGGAGGATGTCCGCGTGCGGTTCCAGGCCGCGCTGCCCAGCGCGCACCTCGTCGTACCGTGCGGAGTGACCCTCTCGCTCCCCGGGCTGACCGAAGGCGGCTGTCCTCGTCTTCCCGAGCAGCCCGAAGGTCGGGTGTTCCACCCGCCGATGCTGGCGAAGGTGCTCGCCCGTGAGGCGCGCGGTCTCCGGCTGATCCTCACCGACGACGGGGTAGCGCTCCGCGACCCGGACGGCGACGTGCATTTGGTCCGCTTCGACGAGGTGGTCGGTGTCGAGGAGGACGGCGTCGCGCGTACCGTCTTCGGCCGCAACGGCTGCCACATCCTGGTCGATCCGGACATGTTCCGCGGCGCCGAGCGGGCGGTCCGCGCGGTCGACGCGGCGGTCCCGGCCTCCCTGCGTTACCGGCGCTCGGAACTCGTCGGGCTGGACTGAACGACGTCGGCGATGCCGACCGGTTGGCGCAGCCACCAGTGCCCGCCGAGCCCGGCCGGGTCGGTCAGCTCGGCCACCGCCGACGCGGCGGCCAGCGCCCGCACGTAGCCGACCGGGTCGGTGCCGGCCAGGCTGAGCGGCGGTCGTCCACCGTCGGCCCCGAGCGCCCGCAGCGCCTCGGCCTGCGAGACCAGGGAGTACGCACACCGGGCGACCGCCGCGCCGGCGGAGGCGACCGAGTCCATGGCCACGTGCGCGGTGACATCGCTCGACCCGTCCGGCACCGGAGGCACCTGCCGCCCACCCCGATACCCGGTCAACGTCCCGTCCACCGGTCTGCCGTCGCGCAGGTGTCCGTAGTCGACCGCCACCGCCAGCCCTCGGCTGATCCTGCCCACCGCGTGTGCCCAGGCTTCGTCCCTCGGCCTTCCTATTTCTGCCCGGTTGCTGTGGGGGTTCGGTTGGTCGCGTTGGGGGGTCTCCGGGCAGCCCGGCCGGCTCCGGGCGGTCAGGATTGATCCCTGCGCCGGCCGGGCTGCCCGGAGACCCGACTCGCTTCCGCCAGTCGCATCAGTCGAGGTTGAACCACCGGTCACGGCACGGTCCGCACCGCGCGGGCTCGCGGGACCGGGCCACCAGGTGGTCAGCCAATCAAGATCAGCAGGGTCGACTGGCCCGCCGATCGTCTCCACACCGCTCTCGGGTTCGACAAGTACATACCGCCAGCCACCGGTGGTGTGCAGTGCCACGTCCAACGGCACGTTGTCCAACCACTCGGTAGCCAGCAGCACCCCCGTGATCTCACCGGGGATCTCGGCGGTCCAGTGGATCTCCTCTGGGAGGTCGTCGGGTCGGGGCGCCAACTCGACAGCGGTGAACCGCACCCGTTCCGCCAGCGAACGGGCGGTGATCGACGACCGCTCGCCGGGTGACTGACGGACGGCGGTCGTTGGAGTCAGGGTTTCGGGGGAGCCCGCCCACGCAGGGATCAAGCCTGACCGCCCGGAGTGGGTGGGCTCCCCCGAAACCCCCACCGCAACCCTGCCAGAGTGGGCGGGCTCCCCGGAAACCCCCACCGCGAGCCCGACGGCATCTTCAGACGCGAGAAGGCGGTGCAGGGCTAGCAGCAATTCCCCCCGCCCAGCCCCAACGTCGACCACGTCCAGCCGTGATGGATGGCCGAGGGCAGAGTCCACCTCCGCGACAAGGCGCAGGAGCGCGGCGGCGAAGGCGGGGGAGGCGTGCACGCTGGTCCGGAAGTGGCCGGCCGGCCCGGCGCCGGCCACGAAGAAGCCGTCCGGCCCGTAGAGGGCCTGGCTCATCGCGTCCCGCCACGGGATCGGCGTTCGGAGCGCAGGAGACGTCACCGTGCCGACCCTACGGCCACCGGTCCGGTGGCGACTCCCGATCCCCGTCGCGGTCCGCGGGTGGCCGCGGTCACCGTCGCCCTTCGGGCTCGGGTCAGCAGATCTTGGACAGTTTCCGTTAGCTGCTAACGGAAACTGTCCAAGATCTGCACACGGGGCCGGTGGTGGTGAAGGTTTTCACACATGCTTGTCCCGGTTCGGCGAGCCGGGCGCATACTTGCGATCGACCGGTACCCCTTCTCGAGGACTGGATCGTCGTCATGAGCGCACCGCTGCGCCCGCGCCCGGCCGCCCCACGTGGGCCCGCCGGGTCGTGGGATGGCGCCGACACCGGCGCCCGCGCCACCTCCCGTCTGCTCACCGTCGGTGTCGTCGGCGCGGGCCGCGTCGGTGCCGTGCTGGGCGCGGCGCTCGCCGCCGCCGGGCACCACGTGGTCGCCGTCGCCGGTGACTCCGGGACCAGCCGCGCGCGGCTCGCCCTGCTGCTGCCCGAGGTGCCCCGCCGCCCGGTCACCTCCGTCGCCCGCGCCGCCGCCGACCTGCTGCTGATCGCGGTGCCGGACGACGCGCTGGCCGGAGTGATCGCCGACCTCGCCGACCGGGGTGCCCTGCACCCGGGCCAGGTGGTCGCGCACACCTCGGGCGCGCACGGTCTCGCCGTGCTGGCGCCGGCCGCCGCGGTCGGCGTCCGGCCGCTGGCCCTGCACCCCGCCATGACCTTCACCGGTACGCCGGACGATCTGCCCCGGCTGGCCGGCATCTCGTACGGAGTGACCGCCCTGGCGGACCTGCGCCCGCTGGCCGCCCGGCTGGTCACCGACCTCGGTGGCGTGCCCGAGTGGGTGGCCGAGGCGGACCGTCCGCTGTACCACGCCGCGCTCGCGCACGGCGCGAACCACCTGGTGACCCTGGTGAACGAGGCGGCCGACCGGCTGCGGGACGCCGGCGTGGCCCGCCCGGAGAAGGTGCTCGCCCCACTGCTGCGGGCCGCCCTGGAGAACGCGCTACGCCTCGGCGACGACGCGCTGACCGGTCCGGTCTCCCGGGGCGACGCGGGCACGGTCGAGCGGCACCTGGCCCGGCTGGCCGCCACCGCGCCGGAGTCGGTCCCCGCGTACCTGGCGTTGGCCCGACGTACCGCCGACCGGGCGATCGCCGCGGGCCGTCTGCGACCGGTGGACGCCCAGCCGCTGCTCGGTGTGCTCGCCGGGACGAGCCGGGAGGTGGCGGCATGACGCAGCTTGTCCACACACGCGCCGAGTTGGCCGAGGCCCGGGCCGCGTTGAAGGGCACCGTCGGCGTGGTGATGACCATGGGCGCCCTGCACTCCGGGCACGAGACGCTGCTGCGCGCCGCCCGGGACCAGGCCGACCACGTGCTGGTGACGATCTTCGTGAACCCGCTGCAGTTCGGACCGAACGAGGACTTCGACCGCTATCCGCGCACCCTCGACGCCGACCTGGAGGTGTGCCGGCGGGCCGGCGCCGACCTCGTCTTCGCGCCGTCGGTGGCCGACATGTATCCGGACGGCCAGCCCCGGGTGCGCCTCGACCCGGGTCCGCTCGGCGGGGAGCTGGAGGGCGCGAGCCGCCCCGGCTTCTTCCACGGCGTGCTCACCGTGGTCCTGAAGCTGCTCCAACTCACCCGTCCCGACCTGGCCTTCTTCGGCGAGAAGGACTATCAGCAGCTCACCCTGGTGCGGCGGATGGCCCGGGACCTGGACGTCCCGGTCGAGGTGATCGGCGTACCGACCGTTCGGGAGCCGGACGGGTTGGCGCTGTCCAGCCGCAACCGTTACCTGAGCGAGCCCGAGCGGGCGGCGGCGCTGAGCCTGTCCGCCGCGCTGCGGGCCGGGGCCCGGGCCGCCGACGACGGCCTGGACGCGGGGGAGGTGCTGTCCGCCGCGCACGCCGCGTTCGGCGCCGGTACGCCCGGCGCTCAGCTCGACTACCTGGTGCTCACCGACCCCGAGCTGGAGCCGGGGCCGGTGTCCGGGCCGGCCCGGCTGGTGATCGCCGCCTGGGTCGGCGCCACCCGGTTGATCGACAACGCGGCGATCCACCTCGCCCCTCGTCCCTGACCCGGCCGCACCCACCACCACTCTTTTCGCGAAAGGCGAGCCCGATGCTGCGGACCATGCTCAAGTCGAAGATCCACCGGGCCACGGTGACCCAGGCCGACCTGCACTACGTCGGCTCGGTGACGGTGGACGAGGACCTGCTCGACGCCGCCGATCTGCTCCCCGGCGAGCAGGTCGCGATCGTGGACATCACCAACGGCGCCCGGCTGGAGACGTACGTCATCCCGGGCGAGCGGGGCAGCGGCGTGATCGGCATCAACGGCGCCGCCGCGCACCTCGTACACCCCGGTGACCTGGTCATCCTGATCTCGTACGGGCAGATGGACGACGCCGAGGCCCGGTCGTACCGGCCGCGGGTGGTGCACGTCGACACCGACAACCGGGTCGTCGAGCTGGGGGCGAACCCGGCGGTGGCGGCCCCGGGCACGGCCGGCGACCCGATGCCCAACCCGTTCGCCGTGTCCGGAGTCTGATCCCGCGCGAGCCGATTCCGGTCTGTCACCGGAAGGTCATTTGCGGTTACCCTGGGCACGCTGGCGGAAGCCGGTAGGTGGCTGGGGGAGGCCGCGATGCGCCGTGCCATGACGACCCTGTTCGCCACTGCCGTCACGGCAGTGTTGCTGGTCGGCTGCGCCGGGTCCGGTGGTTTGGACGGTGACCTGACCGACGACTGGGCGGCGCCGCCACCGGCCACGGCGTTCACGCCGGCCGTCGGGATGTGCCAGGCCGCCGACTTCGTCGAGGTGGTCACGCTGGCCGCCTACCAACCCATGGACTGCGCCGGCCCGCACCGGGTGGAGACCGTGCACGTGGGAACGTTCCCGGCCCAGCGGGCTGCCGCCCCGGCCAACGGGTCGGTGGAGCTGCGCGGCGCGTTCACGGACTGCGACACGAGGGCCTCGGCGTACGTGGGCGACGACTGGCGGGCCGGGCGACTGCGGCTGTCGGTGGCGCTGCCCTCCGGGCCGGGCTGGGCAGCCGGTTCCCGCTGGTACCGGTGCGACCTGACCGAGCTGACGACTGTCGAGGCGGCGGCCACGGTGGTGGTCCGGTCGGGCAGCCTGCGGGACGCGTTGAAGGGGGCCTCCGGGCTGCGGTTGGGCTGCCAGCAGACCCGCGCCGGGGCGGGCCGGGGCGTGCAGACGCTGGTCCCGGTGGAGTGCGGCGGCCGGCACGACGCCGAGTTCGTCGGGGTGTGGCGTGCGCCGGACAAGCCGTACCCGGCCAAGGATGCCGACTGGGCGCCGCTCTACACCGGCTGCCGCAGCATCCTCGGCCGCTATGTCGGTGTACCGGACGACTCCGACCTGCGGTTCCGCAGCGGCGTGGTGGTGCGCCCGCCCGGTGCGGGGCGTTGGCGGGTCGGTGACCGGGGGGTCCGCTGTTACCTGTGGCTGAGCGACCGTACGGTGAGCGCGTCGTTGAAGGGCGCGGGCCCGGCCGGCCTGCCGGTGCGGACGAAGTGACCGCGGCCGACCGCTCGGCGCGGCGCGGTCCGCGCCGGACGTGGTAGCCCAAACCACTCGTTGAGCCCCCGCCTCCCTCGGCGAGGATCGTTCGGGTTGACTGGTGGGATGGACGTTCCGACGGTCGACCTGCCGGCCCTGCCCAGACTGCTGGCCGCGCCCGAGCCCGGCTGGGTGGAGACCACCGACGTGATCGTGGTGGGCTCCGGGGTGGCGGGGTTGACCGCTGCGTTGCACCTGCGCGAGGCGGGCCTGCACGTCACGGTCGTCACCAAGGTCAACATTGACGACGGCTCGACCCGGTGGGCGCAGGGCGGCATCGCCGCCGTGCTCGACCCGACGGACACTCCGGCGGCGCACGCCCGGGACACCGAGATCGCCGGAGTGGGGCTCTGCGACCCGGCGGCTGTCCGGGTGCTCGTCGAGGAGGGGCCGACCCGGCTGCGGGAGCTGATGCGGATCGGCGCCGAGTTCGATCGCCACCCCGACGGTTCGTTGATGCTGACCCGGGAGGGTGGGCACCGCGCGGACCGGATCGTGCACGCGGGCGGGGACGCGACCGGCGCCGAGGTGCAGCGGGCCCTGCACGCCGCCGTGCAGCGCGACCCGTGGATCCGGTTGGTCGAGCACGCCCTGGTGCTGGACCTGCTGCGGGCGCCCGGCGACGGCCCGGACGGGCTCGGTCCGGCCTGCGGGATCACCCTGCACGTGCTCGGTGAGGGCAGCGAGGACGGCGTCGGCGCGCTGCTGGCCCGGGCGGTGGTGCTGGCCACCGGCGGGATGGGCCAGATCTTCGCGGCCACCACCAACCCGGCGGTGTCCACCGGCGACGGGGTGGCGCTGGCGATGCGGGCCGGCGCGGCGGTGACCGACGTGGAGTTCGTCCAGTTCCACCCGACCGCCCTGATCACTCCGCCGGGCGCGGGGGTGCCCGGCGCCGGGCACGCGCAGCAGCCGCTGGTCTCCGAGGCGCTGCGCGGCGAGGGCGCGTACCTGGTGGACTCCGACGGCAAGCGGTTCATGGTGGGCCAGCACGAGCTGGCCGAGTTGGCCCCCCGGGACGTGGTGGCCAAGGGCATCCACCGGGTGCTGCTGGCCAGCGGTGCGGACCATGTCTTTCTCGACGCCCGCCATCTGGGCGGCGATTTCCTGGCCGGGCGGTTCCCGACCATCGTGGCGTCCTGCCTGGCGATCGGCGTGGACCCGGCCACCGATCTGATCCCGGTCGCCCCGGCCGCGCACTACGCCTCCGGTGGCGTCCGCACCGACCTGCGCGGCCGCACGTCGATCCCCGGCCTGTACGCCTGTGGCGAGGTCGCCTGCACGGGTGTGCACGGCGCGAACCGGCTGGCCAGCAACTCGCTGCTGGAGGGGCTGGTGTTCTCCCGGCGGATCGCCGACGACATCGCGGCCGGCCTGCCCGAGCAGGCCCAACCGGCGGACGTCGGCGCGTGGCGCGGCGGCGCGGGCTGGGTCCTGCCGGCCGGGGTGACGCCGACGCTCCAGCAGGCGATGACCCGGGGCGCCGGGGTGCTCCGGTCCGCGGCGACGCTGGCGGAGACGGCCGGGACGCTGACCGAGCTGGGCGCGGCCCGGGGCCGACCGCGGACCGCCGACTGGGAGGCGACCAACCTGCTCACGGTGGCTTCGACGCTGGTCGCGGCGGCGTACGCCCGCGGTGAGACCCGGGGTTGCCACTGGCGGGAGGACTTCCCGACGGCCGACGAACGGTGGCTGGGCCACCTGGTCGGGTCGGTCGGGGCGCACGGCCGGGTGACGGAGCAGTGGGAGGGGAAGCCATGACGGGGTCGACAGAGGCGGCGTTGCGGGCGACCGGGCTGGACCCGGAGCAGGTGCGGCGGGTGATCGAGACCGCGCTGGTCGAGGATCTGGGGCCGGGTTTCCTGGACGTCACCAGCGTGGCGACCATTCCGGCCGAGCAGACCGACACCGCCGACCTGGTGGCCCGCGCCGACGGCGTGGTGGCCGGGCTGGCCGTGGCCGCCGCCGTGTTCGAGCTGGTGGGCGAGGTGACCGGCTTCGGTCGTACCGTCGAGGTGTCGGTGCTGGCCCGCGACGGTGAGCGGGTGGCCCGCGGCGACGTGCTGGCGACGGTGACCGGCCCGACCCGGCTGCTGCTGACGGCCGAGCGGACGGCGCTCAACCTGCTCTGCCGGATGTCCGGGGTGGCCACCCACACGCGTGCCTGGGCGGACGCCCTGGCCGGCACGAAGGCGATGGTGCTGGACACCCGCAAGACGACGCCGGGCCTGCGGGCGCTGGAGAAGTACGCGGTGCGAGCCGGCGGAGGCACCAACAAGCGGATGGGCCTCTACGACGTGGCCATGATCAAGGACAACCACAAGCTGGCGGCCGGAGGCATCACGGCGGCGTACCGGCGGGTCCGGGAGGCGTTTCCGGAGGTCCCGGTGCAGGTCGAGGTGACCACTGTCGCCGAGGCGGTGGAGGCGGTGGAGGCGGGCGCCGACTTCCTGCTCTGCGACAACATGACCCCGGAGGTGTTGGCCGAGGCGGTGACCGCGGTGGGCGACCGGGCGGAGCTGGAGGCGACCGGCGGTCTGACCCTGGAGGTGGCGGGCCGGTACGCGGCCACCGGCGTCGACTTCCTCTCGGTGGGCGCGTTGACCCACTCGTCGCCGATCCTGGACATCGCGCTGGACCTGCGTACGGAGTAGTTGTCTAGGCTGCGTGCGTGCTGCTCTGCATCGACATCGGAAACACCAACACCGTGCTGGCGACCTTCGACGGCGACAAGCTGGTGCACTCCTGGCGGATCAAGACCGATGCCCGCTCGACGGCGGACGAGTTGGGCCTGATGTTCCGGGGTCTGCTCGCCGGGGACAACGTCGAGATCACCGGCGTGGCCGCCTGCTCCACGGTGCCGGCCGCGCTGCGGTCGCTGCGGACCATGCTCGGCCGCTACTACGCGGACCTGCCGAGCGTGATCGTCGAGCCGGGCGTGCGGACCGGGGTGCAGCTGGCGATCGACAATCCGAAGGAGGTGGGTGCCGACCGGGTGGTGAACACGCTTGCCGCGTTCACCCTCTACGGCGGGCCGTCGATCGTGGTGGACTTCGGCACCACCACCAACTTCGACGTGATCAGCGGTCGGGGCGAGTTCCTGGGTGGGGCGTTCGCCCCGGGCATCGAGATCTCCTTCGACGCGCTGGCCGCCCGTGCGGCCCAGCTGCGCAAGGTCGAGGCCACCAAGCCCCGCTCGGTGATCGGCAAGAACACCGTGGAGTGCCTCCAGGCCGGTCTCTACTTCGGGTTCGCCGGGCAGGTGGACCGGATCGTCGAGCGGATGACCGAGGAGTTGGGCGAGGTGAAGGCGGTGATCGCCACCGGCGGTCTCGCCTCCCTGGTGATCAACGAGTGCAGCACCATCACCCACCACGAGCCGATGATCACGCTGATCGGCCTGCGGATGGTCTACGACCGCAACCTGTGAACGCCGGCCGCCGTCGAGGCCGGCCTCTGTGCGGGGCTTCAGCGCCGCCGGGCCCGCAGCACGATCGTGCGGTACGGCAGCTCGACGGTTTCCCGCCCGGCCAGCTCGGGATGGCCCGCGAACAGGTCGCGCAGTTCCCGATCGATGCGCGCCCGCCGCTCGGGTGGGGCGGTGAGCCAGTACGAACGGGTGTGCAGCATCGCGACCACCTCGTCGGGTGTGAGCGTCGTGTGGTGCGTGAACTCGCCCAGCTCGACAGGTGTGAACGCGGAGCCGAAGTCCTCGTACCGTCCGACGACGTCGCCAGCGTTGTCACCGAGGTGGGCGATCCGACCCAGCTCGGCCACCCACGCGACCCGCTCGTCCCGCATGTTCCAGATCGGGGCGAACGTCCCACCCGGCCGGAGCACCCGCGCGATCTCGGCGTGCGCCCGCTCCCGGTCGAACCAGTGGTACGCCTGCCCCACCACCACGGCGTCCGCGACCCCGTCGGGCAGCGGCACCGACTCGGCGCCGCCGGCCAGCGCGGTGACGCCGGGGGTGGCGGCGTCCAGTTGGGCGCGCATCTTGGGGTCCGGCTCCACCGGGGTCACCTGGTGGTCGAGGGCGAGCACTCCCCGGGTGAGAATGCCGGTGCCGGCGCCCAGGTCGACAACCTGGGCGGATTCGCCCAGCCCGTCGAGCGCCCACCGCACGGCTGCCACCGGATAGCGGGGTCGAAACCGGTCGTAGTCGGCCGCCGCCGCCCCGAACGAGAGGGCCTGAGTGTGATCCGCCATGGCGGGCAGGTTATCCGGTAACGACCACCTGAGGGCTTGAGTACGCTCGGGCCTGACCCCGCCGACAATCCTTCGTTGAGGAAGCGTGCCGTGACCGAGCAGAACGCCGTGCCAGTTGACCCCGCCGACGACCTTCCCGAGCAGATGAAGGTCCGCCGGGAGAAGCGGGACCGGATGCTCGCCGAGGGTGTGGAGCCGTACCCGGTCGGTTTCCCCCGGACCAGCACGCTCGCCGAGATCCGCGCGAAGTACGCGGATCTGCCCACCGACACCGCCACCGGCGACGAGGTCTCGGTCACCGGCCGGGTGATCTTCGTACGCAACACCGGCAAGCTCTGCTTCGCCACCCTGCGCGACGGCGACGGCACCGAGTTGCAGGCCATGCTCTCCCTGGACCGGGTCGGTCCGGAGCGGCTGGAGGCCTGGAAGCGTCTCGTCGACCTGGGCGACCACGTCGGCGTGACCGGTGAGGTGATCACCAGCCGCCGGGGCGAGCTGTCCGTGCTCGCGCAGCGGTGGGAGATGACCGCCAAGGCCCTGCGGCCGCTGCCGGTGGCCCACAAGCCGCTCTCCGAGGAGGCTCGGGTCCGGCAGCGCTACGTCGATCTGATCGTCCGGCCGCAGGCCCGGCAGATGGTCCGCACCCGGGCGGCGGCGGTGCGTAGCCTGCGCGATTCACTGCACGGCCAGGGCTTCATCGAGGTGGAAACTCCGATGCTGCAACTCCTGCACGGTGGCGCGGCGGCCCGACCTTTCGTGACCCACAGCAATGCGTTGAGCACCGATCTGTATCTGCGAATCGCTCCGGAACTGTTTCTGAAGCGCGCGGTCGTTGGTGGTGTGGACCGCGTCTTCGAGATCAACCGCAACTTCCGTAATGAGGGCGTCGACTCCTCGCACTCACCGGAGTTCGCGATGCTGGAGACGTACCAGGCGTACGGCGACTACGACACGATGGCCGAGTTGACCCGCAATCTCGTGCAACAGGCGGCGATCGCGGTCAGCGGCTCGACGGTGGTGAGCCATGCCGACGGGCGGGAGTTCGACCTGGGCGGCGAGTGGCGATCGGTGACCCTGTTCGGGGTCCTTTCCGAGGCGCTCGGCGAGGAGGTCACGGTCCGCACCGAACGTTCCCGGCTGGTGGAGTACGCGGACAAGGTGGGATTGGCCGTGGACCCGAAGTGGGGCCCGGGCAAGCTCGCCGAGGAACTGTTCGAGGAACTGGTCGTCCCCGGCCTGCAGGCGCCCACCTTCGTACGCGACTACCCGGAGGAGACCAGCCCGCTCACCCGGGCGCACCGCAGCGAGCCGGGGCTGGCCGAAAAGTGGGACCTCTACGTTCTCGGCTTCGAGCTGGGCACCGCGTACTCCGAGCTGGTCGACCCGGTGGTGCAGCGGGAACGGCTGGTGGCCCAGGCGCAGCTGGCCGCCCGTGGCGACGACGAGGCGATGCGTCTCGACGAGGACTTTCTCCGGGCCATGGAGTACGGAATGCCGCCGGCCGGGGGTATGGGAATGGGAATCGACCGGCTGTTGATGGCCCTGACCGGCCTCGGAATTCGGGAAACGATCCTCTTCCCGTTGGTCCGCCCGGAGTAGTCGTCCGCCGACTCCCAGCGAGTCGTAACGGCATCCTATTGACGGGGCGAGCAGCACGGGGGTTATTGTGCTCTCGTTAGCAGGAGCGCCCTGCTCGAAAGGAATGTGGGACGTGGCCAAGCAGATCATTCACAAGCTGGTCGATGACCTGGACGGTGGGGACGCTGACGAGACCGTCAAGTTCGCGCTCGACGGTGTTCAGTATGAGATCGACCTGTCCGGCGCCAACGCCGCGAAATTGCGCGACGTATTCGCGCCGTACGTCGGTGCCGGCACCAAGGTGGGTCGCGGTGGCGTGGTGATCGGTGGGCGGGCCGCCCGCGGTCGCGGTGGCGCGACCGCCGACCGGGAGCAGAACAAGGCGATCCGGGAGTGGGCCAAGAAGGCCGGCAAGGACATCTCGGACCGGGGCCGTATCCCGCAGGAGATCGTCGACGAGTACCACGCCAAGCGCTGATCCGTTCAACTGACCGGTGGCAGCCGCCACCGCAGGGCGACACCGACGCCGGGCCGGAGCATTCTCCGGGCCGGCGTCGCCGTATCCGCGCCCGGACGGGCCGGTCGGAATGTTTCCCGAGCCGACCGGCGTTGTCCACAGGCAGTGGAGTAACTATCCACAACCTGTGGACAACTTCCCGAAAGGGTCGGGTCCGGCCAGTCCGCAGGCTGCCAGATCGGCGCTCGCTTTCTGCGATCCGCCCCTGGAGGCCGTCAGAGACCCTCCCCGGGCCCTGTGGAGCCTTCCGTGGGGTCGGTCGGATTTCGCTCTGCGCGTAGCGCCAGGGGTACCGGAACACCTCCTGAGCGCGGACGGTTGTGCAAAACGACGTGGAACTGACCCAGACCGGAGAGACACGACCTCAGCCGAGTCGGTCAGCGACGATAGAGTAAGGAGGCACGGACGCCCGTCCTGGACGTTCGTGCACCGGCCCCGCCGAGATCTAGACCATCAAGGCGCACGGCACGTGAGGAGCACGAGGGCATGTTCGAGCGGTTCACCGACCGAGCGCGACGGGTTGTCGTCCTGGCCCAAGAAGAGGCCCGGATGCTCAACCACAACTACATCGGTACGGAACACATCCTGCTGGGCCTGATCCACGAAGGTGAAGGCGTCGCGGCAAAGGCCCTGGAGAGCCTCGGCATCTCCCTGGAGGGCGTCCGCCAGCAGGTCGAGGAGATCATCGGCCAGGGTCAGCAGGCGCCGAGCGGGCACATCCCGTTCACGCCGCGGGCCAAAAAGGTGCTGGAGCTGTCGCTGCGCGAGGCGCTGCAGCTCGGCCACAACTACATCGGCACGGAGCACATCCTGCTCGGGCTGATCCGCGAGGGTGAGGGCGTCGCCGCCCAGGTGCTGGTCAAGCTCGGCGCCGACCTCAACCGGGTCCGCCAGCAGGTGATCCAGCTGCTCTCCGGCTACCAGGGCAAGGAGCCCGCCGCGGCGGGTGCCGCGCCGGGTGAGGCCGCGCCGTCGACCAGCCTCGTGCTGGACCAGTTCGGCCGCAACCTGACCCAGGCCGCCCGTGAGGGCAAGCTCGACCCGGTCATCGGGCGCGAGAAGGAAATCGAGCGGGTCATGCAGGTGCTCTCCCGCCGTACCAAGAACAACCCGGTCCTGATCGGTGAGCCCGGCGTCGGTAAGACCGCCGTGGTGGAGGGGCTTTCCCAGAAGATCATCAAGGGCGAGGTGCCCGAGACTCTCAAGGACAAGCAGCTCTACACGCTCGACCTCGGTGCGCTGGTCGCCGGTTCCCGCTACCGCGGTGACTTCGAGGAGCGCCTCAAGAAGGTGCTCAAGGAGATCCGCACCCGCGGCGACATCATCCTGTTCATCGACGAGATCCACACCCTGGTGGGTGCGGGTGCCGCCGAGGGCGCGATCGACGCCGCGAGCATCCTCAAGCCGATGCTGGCCCGTGGTGAGCTGCAGACCATCGGCGCCACCACCCTGGACGAGTACCGCAAGCACCTGGAGAAGGACGCCGCTCTCGAGCGCCGGTTCCAGCCGATCCAGGTGGGTGAGCCGTCGCTGGCGCACACCATCGAGATCCTCAAGGGCCTGCGCGACCGGTACGAGGCGCACCACCGGGTGAGCATCACCGACGCCGCTCTGGTGGCTGCGGCGACGCTGGCCGACCGGTACATCTCCGACCGCTTCCTGCCGGACAAGGCGATCGACCTGATCGACGAGGCCGGCGCCCGGATGCGGATCCGCCGGATGACCGCGCCGCCAGACCTGCGTGACTTCGACGAGCGCATCGCCCAGGTGCGTCGCGACAAGGAGTCCGCGATCGACGCGCAGGACTTCGAGCGCGCCGCCCAGCTGCGCGACAAGGAGAAGCAGCTCCTCGGCCAGAAGGCTCAGCGGGAGAAGGAGTGGAAGGCCGGTGACCTGGACGTCGTCAGCGAGGTTGACGACGAGCAGATCGCCGAGGTGCTCGGCAACTGGACGGGCATCCCGGTCTACAAGCTGACCGAGGAGGAGACCTCGCGCCTGCTGCGCATGGAGGACGAGCTGCACAAGCGCGTCATCGGCCAGGAGGACGCGGTCAAGGCGGTCTCGAAGGCGATCCGGCGTACCCGGGCCGGCCTGAAGGACCCGAAGCGCCCGTCGGGCTCGTTCATCTTCGCCGGCCCGTCCGGTGTCGGTAAGACCGAGCTGTCCAAGGCGCTCGCCGAGTTCCTCTTCGGCAGCGAGGACGCCCTCATCCAGCTGGACATGTCCGAGTTCCACGACCGGTACACGGTGTCCCGCCTCGTGGGTGCTCCTCCCGGCTACGTCGGCTACGACGAGGGCGGGCAGCTGACCGAGAAGGTGCGGCGTCGGCCGTTCTCGGTGGTCCTCTTCGACGAGATCGAGAAGGCCCACCCGGACGTGTTCAACACGCTCCTGCAGATCCTGGAGGACGGTCGGCTCACCGACGGTCAGGGCCGGATCGTGGACTTCAAGAACACGGTCATCATCCTGACCACCAACCTGGGCACCCGCGACGTGGCCAAGGCGGTGTCGCTGGGCTTCCAGGCGTCGGAGGACTCCGAGTCCAACTACGACCGGATGAAGCAGAAGGTCAACGACGAGCTCAAGCAGCACTTCCGGCCTGAGTTCCTCAACCGGATCGACGACACCATCGTCTTCCACCAGCTGCGCCAGACCGAGATCCTCTCGATCGTGGACATCATGATCCAGCGGATCGAGTCGCAGCTGCGCAACAAGGACATGGGTCTGGAGCTGACCGACAACGCCAAGAAGTACCTGGCGGCGAAGGGCTTCGACCCGGTGCTTGGTGCCCGTCCGCTTCGTCGCACGATTCAGCGCGACATCGAGGACAACCTCTCCGAGCGGATCCTCTTCAACGAGCTGACCCCCGGTCAGATCGTCGTGGTGGACTGCGAGGGCGACCCGAACGACATCGACAAGTCCAAGCTCGTGTTCCACGGTGCGGACAAGCCGGTCGAGGTTCCGGACGCCGTCCCCGCCGACCTCGGCGGCACCGCCGCCGGCACCGCCGCGGCGAGTGCCGACGAGTAGCACTACCAGCAGCAAGGGGCGGGGCCCCGGTGGCGCAAGCCACCGGGGCCCCGCCTTTTCGTCGTCGGGGGCACTGGTCCGCTAGGTGCCGGACGACAGGCAGGCATCTCTGTGTCGCAGGCTTTGCTCTGCTTCAGCGGACGCAACACCATGTGTCCGTTATCCGGACACCGAGTGTTGCGTGGGTTGAAGCAGAGCAAAGGTGACGGGAGCACCCCTGCGAACCGGCGGCCGGTTCGCAGGGGTGTCAGGCGTTCAGGTCGGCGGTTGGTGCGGACGGGCCATCGCCGGCGAGCCGGAACGAGTCGGTGCCGACCGGTTCCACAAGCCCGTCCTGTACGAGGCCGGCCAACGCCCGGGCGCGCTGCACGTCGTCGGTCCAGACCTGGTCGAGGCGCTGGTGCGGGACCGGCCCGGTGGTCTCCCGTAGCACCCCGAGCAGCAGTCCGCGTACCTGCCGGTCGGTGCCCGCGTACCGCTGGGGACGGCGGGTCGGGCCGGTTGCCGGCTCCTGCCCGGAGGCCCGCCAGGCGCAGACCGACTCGACCGGGCAGGCCGTGCAGCGTGGTGACCGGGCCGTGCAGAGCACCGCCCCCAGCTCCATGAACGCGGCGCTGGCCAGTGCCGCGGCGGCGGGCTCCGCCGGCAGCAACTCCTCGGTGGCGACCAGGTCGGCGGGCCGGGTGACCGGTCCGGCGTCCGGTTCACCGGCCACGGCGCGACAGACCACCCGCCGTACGTTGGTGTCGACCACCGGATGCCGCTGCCCGTACGCGAAGGCGGCCACCGCACGCGCCGTGTAGGTGCCCACGCCGGGCAGCGCCAGCAACTGCTCCAGCCGGTCCGGCACCTGACCGCCGTGCCGGTCCACGACCGCGACCGCGCACTCCCGCAGTCGGACCGCCCGGCGGGGATAGCCGAGACGCCCCCACATCCGGATCGCCTCGGCCGGGGTGTCGGCCGCCAGCGCGGCCGGGTCGGGCCAGCGGGCCAGCCAGGCGTGCCAGGCCGGCACCACCCGGACGACCGGGGTCTGCTGGAGCATGACCTCGCTGACCAGGATGGCCCACGGGCTGACCCCGGGTTCCCGCCACGGCAGGTCACGGGCGTGCTGCTGGAACCACCGGCTGACCACTGTGGCGAAATCGGGTTGAGTCATGGCGACGTCGATGATGTCACGCGGTCCGGTCCCGCTGGATGGGCGGCTCGGGCGGGGTGTCGCGGTGGCGGTGGGCGGATCGGGCAGAATGCGCGGATGAACGAGCTCGCGATCACCGTCATCGGTCGGGACCGGCCGGGCATCGTGGCCGACGTCGCCGAGGTGCTGGCCCGACTGGGCGCGAACCTCACCGACAGCACGATGACCCGGCTGCGGGGGCATTTCGCGATGACCCTCATCTGCACCGGCCCGGATGCCGCCGGGGTGGAGGCGGCGTTGGCGCCGCTGGCCGCCGAGGGTCAACTGCTGGCGACCGTACGCGCGGTCACGCCCGACGGTGAGGTGGCCCCGGCCGGCGAGCCGTACGTGCTGGCGGTGCACGGGTCGGACCGGATGGGCATCGTCGCGGCGATGACCCGGGTGCTGGTGGACGCCGGCGGAAACGTGACCGACCTGAGCACGCGGTTGGCGGGTTCGCTCTACGTGGTGTTGGCCGAGGTCGAGTTGCCGGCGGGGGTCGCCGAGGCGGTGACCGCACGGCTGCACCGGACGGCCGCCGAGTTGGGGGTCGAGGTCACCCTCCGGCCGGCAGACCCGGATCTGCTGTGAGCGACGGGCGGGGCGGGCCGGACGCCGGCCGGGACGTCGAGGCGTACGCCGGTCTGGGGGACTGGACGCCGGAGTCGCTGGCCGTGGTGGGCGAGGTGCGGGCCGTCGTCTCGGCCCCGCATCCGGTGTTGAGCCGGGCCGGGGACGATGTCGATCCGACGGCCGAGGAGACGGTCCGGCTGGCCGCCGACCTGGTCGCCACGATGCGGGTCTCGCCGGGCTGCGTGGGGTTGGCGGCACCGCAGGTCGGTGTGGCTGCCCGGGTCTTCGCCGTCGACGTGACCGGGCATCCGAAGGCGGTCACCGTGCACGGCACCTTCGTGCTCTGCAACGCCCGGGTGGTCGAGGCGACGCGCTGGAAGCCGGGTCGGGAGGGGTGCATGTCGGTGCCGGACCTGACCGGGGATGTGAAGCGGGCCAGTCGGCTGGTGGTGGAGGGTGACCTGCCGGGCACCGGCGCGGCGGTCCGGTTGGTGACGGACGGCTTTGAGGCGCGGGCGTTGCAGCACGAGATCGACCACTGCGCGGGGCTGCTCTTCCTGGATCGGGTGGCCGGCGCGCACGCCGTCTACCAGCGCAAGGTCTACCTCTGAGCGGGTGGCGGAAGGTCGGCGCGTCCGTCCTCAGTGGAGTTTCGCCGCGCTGCGCCGGTGGCGCTCCGGCGCGTCGTGACGGGCTGGTGGGCGCCGCGCGGCTACGGTGGGGGGCATCATGCGTCTGACGGTCGGCCCCCTGCCACCCGCCGTGTACTGGCGGCGTCGCGCCGTCGTACTCGGAGCGGGGCTTCTCTTCCTGATTGTCCTGCTCTACTCCTGCACCGGCCCGAGCCGCTCCGGCGGTCGACCGAATGCGGGGGCGAGCCCGACGTCGACTCCGACGTCCACGGCGAGTCCCGGGCCGGGTGGTTCGGTGTTGAGCCCGCAGACCGGGGCGCCGTCGGCCTCCGGGTCCGCCGATCCGAATGCACCGGACCGGTCGGCCGATCCGAACGCCACGGACCCGAGCCCCGAGACCACCAGCAACGACCCGCCGCCGGGCTCGGCGGCCGGGTCGGTCGACGACGGCACCTGCACCGACGCGGAGATCAGCGTGACCTCGGTGGCGCGGCCCACCTCGGTACAGCGCGGCGCGGTGGTCGACCTGCAACTGAAGATCAAGAACACCTCGGAGCGGACGTGCAGCCGCAACGTCGGCGCCGACCTGCAGGAGATCTTCATCAAGGCCGGTGCCGAGAAGGTGTGGTCCTCGGACACCTGCGGCAAGGTCCAGGGCTCGGATGTGCAGTCCTTCACGCCCGGGTTCGAGCGCTCCTACCAGGTGGGCTGGAACGGGCGGGACACCACCCGCTGCGATGGCGCCGGGCTGGCCGCCGGCCCCTTCCCGCCGGCCGGGACGTACCAGGTGTTCGCGCGGGTCGGCACCAAGTACAGCGCACCCATGAAGATCACCATCACCGGCTGAGCCGGGTCAGACGTACCGCTCCAGGATGGACGCCTCGGCGAGCCGGGACAGGCCCTCCCGGACGCCCCGGGCCCGGGCGTCGCCCACGCCCTCGACGGCCTGCAGGTCCTCCACCGTCGCGCCCAGCAGCCGCTGGAGGCTGCCGAAGTGCAGCACCAGGCGGTCGACCACGGCCACCGGCAGGCGCGGCACCTTGGCCAGCAGTCGGAAGCCACGCGGGCTGACGGCGGCGTCCAGCGCGTCCGATGCGGCCGGGTAGCCGATGGCCTTGGCGACCGACACCAGGTCGATCAGCTCGGTGGCGCCGAGCAGGTCCAGCTCGACCAGCGCCTCGTCCAGCGTGCGGGACTTGCGGCCGACCGGGAGGTAGTCCCGGATGACCAGGGTGCGGTCGGCGTCGACGCCGGCCATCAGCTCGTCGAGCTGGAGGGCGAGCAGTCGCCCGTCGGTGCCCAGTTCGACGACGTAACCGGCGATCTCGTCGGCGATCCGGCGGACCATCTCCAGCCGCTGCACCACGGCCACCGCGTCCCGCACGGTGACCAGATCCTCGATCTCGAGCGCGGAGAGCGTGCCGGAAACCTCGTCCAGCCGCAGCTTGTACCGCTCCAGGGTGGCCAGCGCCTGGTTGGCCCGGGACAGGATCGCCGCCGAGTCGTCCAGCACGTGCCGCTGGCCGTTGACGTAGAGGCTGATGATCCGCATGGACTGACTGACCGAGATCACCGGGTAACCGGTCTGCCGGGCGACCCGCTCGGCGGTGCGGTGCCGGGTGCCCGACTCCTCCGTCGGGATGGACGGGTCGGGCATCAGGTGCACGGCCGCCCGGACGATGCGGGTGCCGTCGCTGGAGAGCACCACGGCCCCGTCCATCTTGCACAGCTCCCGGACCCGGGTCGCGGAGAACTCGACGTCCAGCGGGAAGCCGCCGGTGCAGAGACCCTCGACGACCTTGTCGTAGCCGAGCACGATGAGCGCGCCGGTGCGCCCCCGCAGGATGCGCTCCAACCCGTCCCGCAGCGCGGTGCCGGGTGCCATCAGGGCGAGGTTCGCCCGCAGCGGATCGCCGGCGCTCCCGGCGGCGGTGGTCACGCTCACGCTGATCGGGCGGGCTGGCGAGCCCACGGCGCCGGTGCGGGCCTGGGGCGGCGCGCCGGCAGGCTTGGTGGTATCGCGGTCGATCGGCACGGGCACAGTCTACGGACTGCCGTGCGGTGGGTGCTGTCGTGGTTACTGTGATGTGTCACGATGCCGCCCTTCCAACCGTTTCCACTTGCGCCGATGCTGTCCGGTATCGCCGCCCGCGTCGGCACGCTGGGTCACTCGGCGGACGCGCGGGCCGCATGGTGCAGCGCCGAGCGGACGTCAGTGACCTCGGTCACCCGCATCCCGTCGGGCCCGGCGCCAGTGCTGGCCGGGCCACAGCCCGGCGGGACCAGCGCCACCTTGAACCCCAGGCGGGCCGCCTCGGCCAGCCGGCGCGGCACCGCTCCGACCCGGCGCACCTCGCCGGTCAACCCCACCTCACCGATCGCCACGAGGTGCGGCGCGATCGCCAGGTTGAGCCCGCCGGAGGCGACCGCCAGCGCGACGGCCAGGTCGGCCGCCGGCTCCACCACCCGGATGCCGCCCACGGTGGCCGCGAAGACCTCGCGATCGTGCAGGGTCAACCGCTCGGTGCGCCGTTGCAGGACCGCGAGCACCATCGCCAGGCGCGCGGAGTCGAGGCCGGAGACCGTACGGCGGGGTGAGCCGGCCACCGTCGCGCCGATCAGGGCCTGCACCTCGGTGACGAGGGCCCGCCGCCCCTCCATGGCCACGGTCACGCAGGTGCCGGGCACGGGTTCCGAGTAGCGGGTGAGGAACAGCCCGGACGGATCGGCCAGGCTGCTGATGCCGCCCTCGTGCATCTCGAAGCAGCCGACCTCGTCGGCCGCGCCGAACCGGTTCTTGACGCCGCGGACCAGCCGCAGCGAGGAGTGCTTGTCGCCCTCGAAGTGCAGCACCACGTCGACCAGGTGCTCCAGCACCCGGGGCCCGGCCACCTGGCCGTCCTTGGTGACGTGGCCGACCAGCACGGTGGCGATGCCACGCTCCTTGGCGACCGAGACCAGCGCGGCGGTGACCGCGCGTACCTGCGTCACGCCACCGGGCACGCCCTCGGTGCCGGTGGTCGAGATGGTCTGCACCGAGTCGAGCACCAGCAGGCCGGGCTTGACCGCGTCGAGGTGCCCGAGCACCGAGGCCAGGTCGCTCTCGGCCGCCAGGTAGAGCTGGTCGTGCAGGGTGCCCATCCGCTCGGCACGCAGCCGGACCTGGCTGACCGACTCTTCCCCGCTGACCACCAGGGAAGGGCTGCCGGCGCCCACCGCCCACTGCTGCGCCACATCGAGCAGCAGGGTCGACTTGCCCACGCCGGGCTCGCCGGCGAGCAGCACCACCGCCCCGGGCACCAGTCCACCGCCGAGCACCCGGTCGAGCTCACTCACGCCGGTGGGCCGGGCACGGGCCGGAGCGGCGCTGATGGTGGCGATCGGCCGGGCCGGCTCGGCCGGCAGCCGTGAGCTCACCACCCGACCGGAGACGGTCGGGCCGGTCACCGTGGACTCGACCACCGAGCCCCACTCGCCGCACTCCGGGCAGCGACCCACCCACTTGGGCGGCTGGTGCCCGCAGGCGTCGCACTCGTACGCCGGACGCGGCTCGCGGGTGGCGGACCGGCCGCGGGCGGCACCGGCCGTGCCGGCACGGCCAGAGGTCGATCGGGAGGTGGTCACATCAGGACGCTAGCCCTCTCGTACGACGAAAACACCCCGGCGTGGTGGTTCCCACGCCGGGGTGTTCGTCGATGTCGGGGTCGGGTCAGCCGTGGGTGGCGCCGCCCTCGTCGCCCTCGTAGCCGCCCTCACGCTCGATGATCGGCGAGGGGGGCGCGGCCGGGGTGAGCGGGACGGCGATCGGCGCCTGGCCGGTGACCGTGCTGCCGTTGCCGAAGTCGAAGGTCACGACGACGTTCTGGCCGGAGCGCAGCGCCTCGGTCAGGCCGATCAGCCGCAGCTGCGTGGTGGCCTCCGAGTTGAGCTGGAGGTAGCTCAGCGGAGCCAGCTCGATCCGGGCGGGCTGGCCCGGCGCGGCCGCGCTCGCCGAACCCGACGCCCGCGCCGACTCCGGGGCGGACGGCGTCGCCGACGACGAACCGGTCTCGGACGGGGTCGCCGACGGGCTGCCCGAACCCGACGGGGTGGCGGACTCCGACTCGGAGGCCGACGGCGTCGGGCTCGCCGAGCCACCCGAGATCAACACCTCGCGCGCGCTCTGGGTGGTGACGGTGACCGTCACGGTGCTCTTCGAGTCGTTGTAGATCACGGCGTTGAGCGGGGCGTCCTGGCCGGCCCGGTAACCCTCGGTGCCCGGGTAGGTGACCAGCAGACCACGCACCGAGTAGGCGCCGTTGGGGGTCGTGAGGTTGACGCCCTGGACCGACGGCTCCTTCAAAGCCGTCTCGGCGACCTGACCGGCGCCGCATCCGGACGCGAGCAGGCTGGTAGCCGCCGCCATCCCGGACAGCAGCAAGGCCGCCCGCCGGGATCCCCTGATCGAGCGCGTCACGTCGGTCCTCCTCGTTACGATCCCCACCCGGCCGTACGCCGGGCACGGTGGCCATACCCGCGCAGACCGCGCTCCAGGGTAGTTGGAGCTGATCGAGGCCCGCACGGGGACCCGGCAATGCCACCGTCCCGGGTGCCCCTCACACCACCCGACCGCTCGCCACCAGCAGAACGACGTCGATGAGGGCCACCAGCATGACCGCCCGGAAGGCGGACACCGGCCGCCGGCCGGCCCGGGCCGCCGCGCGCCCGGCGTACCAGCTCAGTGGCGGCACGACGGCGGCCGTGCCGACCGCCACCAGCCCGAGGGCCGACGGCGGCCCGGGCGGCCCCAGGACCAGGATGGCGGTCGCGGCGAGGAGCAGCCCCGCCGCGGCCGCCCGGCTGCCCGCCGCGCCGAGGCGGTGCGGCAGGCCGCGTACCCCCGTCCGGGCGTCGTCGGCCAGGTCGGGCAGCACGTTGGCGAAGTGCGCGCCGGCCCCCAGGCAGGCCGCCGCCGCCAGCAGCCAGGCCGGCGGGGTCGGCTCGCCGGGCAGCGCCAGCACCACGAAGGCGGGCAGCGCGCCGAAGGACACCGCGTACGGCAGCACCGAGAGGACGGTGGCCTTGAGCGGCCAGTCGTAGAGCAGCGCGGAGACCAGGGCGACCGTGAGCCAGAACGCCGCCGGAGGGTTCGTGGTCAGCGCCAGCAGCGGGCAGGCCAACGCGGCCGCCGCCGCGGCCCAGGCCGTGACGCGCCGGCCCACCGCGCCGGCGGCGACCGGCTTGTCGGTACGCCCCACAGTGGCGTCCCGCTCGGCGTCCAACGCATCGTTGGTCCAGCCGACGGCGAGCTGGCTGGCGAGTACGGCGAGCACCACCGAGACGATTCCCGACGGCCGGTGCCCCACCCCCCAGGCCAGCAGACCGGACACCGTGGTCACTGCGGCGGCCGGTTCCGGATGGCTCGCTCTGACCAGCCCTAACACCCTGGACGACATAAGGGAAGTCTGGTCGTTACCGAGCAGTCGTGCCACGCTCGGTGCCATGCGAGACGTGGCTGCGGCCGCGGCGTCCACCGGTCCCCGGGTGCTGCCGCGCAACGACCCGCGCCAGTACGACGACCTGGCCGGCGAGTGGTGGCGGCCCGATGGCGCGTTCGCGATGCTGCACTGGCTGGCCGAGGCCCGCGCGGCGCTCGTGCCGCCGGCGACCCGCCCGGATGCGGTCCTGGTCGATCTGGGCTGCGGCGCCGGACTGCTCGCGCCGCACCTCGCCGGTAAGGGATACCGGCACGTCGGTGTCGACCTGACCCGCTCGGCGCTGGTCCAGGCCGCCGGGCACGGGGTGCGCGTGGTCCAGGGTGACGTCACCGCGGTGCCGCTGTCGGACGGGTGTGCCGACGTCGTCTCGGCCGGTGAGCTGCTGGAACATGTGCCGGATTGGCCGCGCGCGGTGGCGGAGGCGTGCCGGCTGCTGCGCCCGGGCGGCCTGCTGGTGCTGGACACGCTCAACGACACGGCGCTGGCCCGGCTGGTCGCGGTACGGATCGCCGAGCGGCTGCCGACGGTGCCGCGTGGCATCCACGATCCACGGTTGTTCGTGGACGCTCGCGCACTGGTGGCCGAGTGTGCCCGGCACGGCGTCGAGCTGCGCCTACGCGGCATCCGTCCGCAGGTCGGCGGTCTGGTCGCCTGGCTGGTGCGCCGGGCGCGCGCGACGCGGACGCCGGGCGCGACGTCGACGGGCCGTGCCCCGCGCATCGTGCCGACCCGGTCCACCGCCGTGCTGTACCAGGGCCAGGGGGTCCGCAGAGGATAGTCGGCTCGTGGCGGGGTATGGGACGCCGAGAAGGGAGCGATATGACGGTGCATGCGCTTGAGGCGGCCCGCCGGTTGGCGCCGCGGTTCGCCGCGCGGGCGGCGGAGCACGACCGGGACGGCTCCTTTCCGGTCGACGACTTCCGTGACCTGCGGGAGGCCGGCCTGTTCGGGCTGATGGTGCCCCGCGCGCTGGGTGGCCTGGGCGCCAGCTTCGCCGAGTACGCCGCGGTGGCCACCGAACTTGCTCGGGGCAACGGCGCGACCGCCCTGGTGTTCAACATGCACGCCTCGGTGACCGGCGCGCTGGGCGCGGTCACCGAGGAGTTGGCCGAGGCCCTGGGTGTGCCGGACGAGGCGTTGGCCGCCCGGGACCGCCTGCTCACCGCCGCCGCGCAGGGCTCCTGGTACGCCGTCGCAATGAGCGAGCGCGGCGCCGGTGCCCGACTCTCCCAGTTGAGCACGGTCTACGAGCCGACCGACGAGGGGTGGCATCTCAAGGGCAGCAAGACCTTCTGCTCCGGGGCGGGGCACGCCGACGGCTACCTGGTGGCCGCGCGCAGCTCCGCCGACCAGTCGGTGGTGTCGCAGTTCCTGGTGCCGGCCGGTGACGGTCTGAGCGTCGAGCCGACCTGGGACGCCCTCGGCATGCGCGCCACCTCGTCGCACGACCTGCACCTGGACGTCACCGTGCCGGCCGACCGGCTGCTCGGCGGGGTGGAGGGGCTGGCGCTGGTGGTCGCCCAGCTGATGCCGCACTGGCTGGTGGCCAGTTACGCGGCCGTCTACGTGGGGACGGCCCGGGCGGCGATCGACGCGGCGGCCGAGCATCTCAACGCCCGCAACCTGGCCGGCCTGCCGGCGGTGCGGGCGCGGCTGGGCCGGGCGGACGCGGCGACCGCGGCGGCCGAGCTGGTGGTGGCCGAGGCGGCCCGGCGGGTCGACGACGCCCCGGGGGACGCGGAGACCAACCGCTGGGTGTGGCGGGCGAAGCTGCTGGCCGGCACCACGGCCGCCGAGGTGGCGGCGTCGATGCTGGAGGCGGCGGGGACGTCGGCGACCCGGCGTGGTCATCCGTTGGAGCGGCTCTACCGGGACGCCCGCTGCGGCTCACTGCACCCGGCCACCTCGGACGTCTGCGCCGACTGGCTGGGGATCGCCGCTCTGGGCGGGGACCCGGACCGCGACGGATCGGCACCGCGTTGGTGAGCCCGCGCGGCGGCACACGTACGGGGGAGGGGCCGGCCGAGGTGGCTGGTGGGACGGCCAGGGGGAGGACAGCGTCTGACGAGAGGTGGGGATCGTGTCCGTACCAGTGATCGCGGGGCTCGGGACAGCGCAGCCGCCGTCCGCTTCGCAGGACGAGTTGTGGGAGGGCTTCTTCTCCCGGCACTTCTCCGGCACCACCCGGTCGTTGGCCCAGCGGATCTTCGCGAACTCGGGGGTGACCCGCCGCCAGGCCGCGGTCAACCCGCTGCTCGAGGACGTCTCGGACTGGCCGACCGAGCGCCGGATGCGTCGCTACCAGGTGGAGGCGCTGCCGCTCGGCAAGGAGGCGGTGGGGCGTGCGCTGACGGCGGCCGGTCTGGACGCCAGCGACATCGGGCTGTTCATCGTCTGCTCCTGCACCGGGTACGCCACCCCGGGGCTGGACATCCTGCTCGCCCGCGACCTCGGCATGGCGCCGGACACGCAGCGGATGTTCGTCGGCCACATGGGCTGCTACGCGGCGCTTCCGGGGTTGGGGGCGGCGAGTGACTTCGTGACCGCCCGGGGCCGGCCGGCGCTGCTGCTCTGCGCGGAGCTGACCAGCCTGCACATCCAGCCGTCCACCGCCCGGGTGGACACCCAGCAGATCGTGTCGCACGCGCTCTTCTCGGACGCCGCGGTCGCCGCCGTGGTGGTGCCCGACGGCCGGGGGTACGCGTTGCGCGAGGTCACGTCGGTCACCGACACCTCGACCGCCGACCACATGACCTGGGACGTCACCGACGCGGGGTTCCGGATGGGGCTGTCGCCGAAGGTGCCGCAGGTCCTCTCCCGGCACGTTCGCGGGTTGGTGGACGACCTGTTGGCCCGGCACGGCGGCGTCAGCTCCGACGTGGACGGCTGGGCGGTGCATCCGGGTGGGCCGCGCATTCTCAACGTGGTCGAGCGGGAGTTGGCCCTGCCGCCGGAGGCGTTGGCCGCGTCCCGGGCGACGCTCGACGAGCACGGCAACTGCTCGTCGCCGACCGTCCTGTTGATCCTGGACGGGTTGAGTCGTTCGACGCCGGCGCCCCGACGGGTCGTCATGCTGGCCTTCGGTCCGGGCCTCACCCTGTACGCCGCCCTGCTCGATCGACAGGACTGAGCGCCTCTCGACCCGACCGGTACGCTCACCACATGGATGCGGCGGACGACCGGCTGCGGTCGGCGGTGCTGGCCGGGGTGGCCGCGGCCGCGCTGGCGGTCGGCGGCTGGTGGTGGCGTGCCGCAGCGCCCACCCCGGCGGCCGGGCCGGTGAGCCCACCGGTGGCCGCGCCCAGCGTCAGCACCGAGCTGGAACGTTTCCTGGCCAACGGCGTGCCCGAGGGACGGGTGACGCTGCAGGTGGATCCCGAGACGGGCGAGGCCGTCCGGGTGGAGGGCCGACCCTCGCTGGTCGACCCGGAGACGGGCACTGTGATCGATCTGGGCGACGACCAGGGCGTGCTCTCTCCCGGGAGTGACCTGCCCTCGTTCCGCGCCACGATCTGGCGGGAGCAGCGGGAGTTGACCCCCGGCCAGGGGCTGACGCGTCAGTCGTCCGGCGACGGCTCCCGCTATCTGCTGCAGTACCGGTGCACCCGGCCGGGCACGCTGGCGGTGACGAGCACCGGGGCCGAGCTCGCCGGCCCGACGCGCATCGATTGCGACGGCACGCTCGCCTCCGCCGAGGTGGTGCCCACCGACGGGCCGTTCCGGGTGTCCCTGTCGGCCGTCGGTGACAAGCCCATTGACGTCCAGGCGCAGCTCGTCGCGCTGCCCCCGTCGTAGGACGACCGCTCAGCCGGCCAGGGCGCTCAGGTCGTCCTGGTACGCCTCGACCGGTCCCGGGTCCGGCAGCACCCGGGTCACCACGCCGGTGCGGTCGACAAGCAGCGCGTTCGCGGCGCTGGAGCCCAGGAACGAGCGCAGCCCGCCAGCGGGATCGGCCAGCGCCCGGACGCCGTTGACCGGCGGTGAGGTGGCGACAGCCCGTTGTTCGGTCACCGTGACGACGGTGACGCCGGCGGGCGCCGCCGCCACGGCCTCCGTGACGACGTCCGGGCAGCCGCAGTCGTCCACCAGGATGATCATGGCGGGCAGCAGGCCGCGCAGCGGCACCGGCGCCTGTCCGGCATCGACCAGGTCCAGCGCGGGCAGCGCCTGACCGGCGAGCGCCACGGGTGGCGTGGAGGGCGCCGGGGTGGGTCGGTCGGTGCCCCGGCCGGCGCGGGGCCAGGTCACGGCGACCAGGCCGGTCAGGGTGGTGAGCACCGCCACCAACAGGACCAGCAGCGGCAGGGTGAGGGCGCGGTGCCCGGTGTGGTGGCCGGCCGCCCGGCGCAGCTCGCGGCGCACCTCGGCGGCCTCGCTCGCCAGGGTCGAGGCGTCGTCGGGGACGACGATGCGGCCCCACTCGGGTGGCAGGTCGGGCAGGCCGTCGGGCGGCCCGTGGCCCTCTGCGTCCGGCTTGCCCATCGGACCCCCAGGAAGCGTCTCGAGAGCGGCGTGTGACTCGGACTCCAGCGTCCCGCACCGGGGGCAGCTCCCGCTACACCTGGGCGCGTTTCCGCTGGGCGGGATACCATGGGGGAGCGCATAGCCCTTGATCTCGACGTTCTGTTCACCCGCATCGGGAAGTAATCCGTGCGTTACGGAGCGTGTTCAAACCATCGGTTTGACCGCCTGTCAAGCTGAAGAAAGACCTCTCACAGGGCCCCTGAGCTGCGCCAACGGTCAGGACATCGGTGAGACATCGTTGCCTGAGCGTGTTACCCTAGACACAGCGAAAGGGGTTTCGAACCTATGGTTTTCAGTGTCGGCGAGACCGTTGTTTACCCCCACCACGGGGCCGCACTCATCGAGGCAATCGAGACTCGGATCATCAAGGGCGAGCCTAAGAAATACCTCGTCCTGAGGGTTGCGCAGGGTGACCTGACGGTCCGGGTGCCGGCCGAGAACGCCGAGATCGTGGGCGTCCGTGAGGTGGTCGGCGAAGAGGGCCTCGGTAAGGTCTTCGACGTTCTCCGGGCTCCGCACACCGAGGAGCCGACCAACTGGTCGCGGCGTTACAAGGCCAACCTGGAAAAGCTGGCCTCCGGCAACCCGCTGAAGGTCGCCGAGGTCGTGCGTGACCTGTGGCGCCGGGAGCGGGAGCGGGGCCTCTCCGCAGGCGAGAAGCGGATGCTGGCCAAGGCCCGCGACATTCTCGTCGGCGAGGTCGCGCTGGCTGAGAAGAGCACCAAGGACGAGGCGGAGACGCTGCTCGACAAGGTCCTCACCGAGGCCTAGTCCGCACAGCATCGTCGTACCCACTTCGTAGCGAAGAAACCACCGAGGACCGCGACGTGACCGCGCAGCTCAACCCGCGCGGTGACGTCGCGGTCCTTGTGCCTGCGGCGGGTGCCGGCGTACGGCTCGGTCCCGGCCGACCCAAGGCGCTGCGCCTGCTCGCGGGCGAGCCGCTGCTGGTGCACGCCGTACGCCGGCTCGCCGCCGCCGCGTCGGTGCACACGATCGTGGTGGCCGCGCCCGCGGCCGAGGTGGCGGGTGTCCGTGAGCTGCTGGCTCCGGTGGCGCCGGTGATAGTGGTGCCCGGTGGCGCCGAGCGGCAGGCTTCGGTCGCCGCCGCGCTGGCAGCGGTGCCGGCCGGCCCGACGATCATCCTGGTGCACGATGCCGCCCGTGCGTTGACCCCGCCCGAGTTGGTCGAATCGGTCGCCGCCGCGGTCCGGGGTGGCCGGGCCGCGGTGATTCCCGTCCTGCCGGTCGTCGACACGATCAAGGAGGTCGGCGCCGACGAGGTGGTGCTGGGCACCGTCGACCGAGCTGCCCTCCGGGCGGTGCAGACCCCGCAGGGCTTCCGCCGGTCCGTCCTGACCGCCGCGCATGCCGCGGCCGGCGACCCGCTCACCGACGACGCCGGCCTGGTCGAGAAGCAGGGCATCGCCGTGAGCTGCGTGCCCGGCTCGGAGTACGCCCTGAAGATCACCCGTCCGTTCGACCTGGCGTTGGCGGAGCACCTGCTCGCCGCCGGCGGCTGACGCGTAACCTCTGTTCATGATCGTTCCTCGGGTCGCCATCGGCACCGATGTGCACGCGTTCGAGCCGGGCCGGCCCTGCTGGGTCGCCGGGCTGCTCTGGCCCGACCAGGACGGTCTCGCCGGGCACTCGGACGCCGACGTCGCCGCCCACGCCGCCTGCAACGCGCTGCTCTCCGCCGCCGGCCTCGGTGATCTCGGCGCCGCCTTCGGGGTGGACCAGCCGGAGTGGTCCGGGGCGTCCGGCGTGGCGCTGCTGACCGAGACGGCCCGCCGGGTGCGGGCGGCCGGCCTGGAGATCGGCAACGTCTCCGTGCAGATCGTCGGCAACCGTCCCAAGATCGGCCGCCGTCGGGACGAGGCCCAGCAGGTGCTCTCCGAAGCCGTCGGCGCCCCGGTCACCGTCTCCGCCGCGACCACGGACGGGCTCGGTTTCACCGGCCGGGAGGAAGGTCTGGCGGGCATCGCGGTGGCCCTGGTGTACGACGCGCCGGCCGCCTAGGCTCGCCGCGATGTCCACCGAACCCGCCCCCGACCAGTTCGCCGGCGACGGCTATCTCGAACGCGCCCAGCTCCTCGCCGAGCTGGGACGCCACGACGAGGCGGCCGGTGAGCTGACCGAAGGGCTCGCGCTGAAGCCCGCGGATTCGCAAGCCCTCACCATGCTGGCCCGGGTGCATCTCGTCGCCGACCGGCCGGTCGATGCGCTCGCCGCCGCCGACGCGGCCGTGGCCGCCGCGCCGGAGGCACTGCCGGCGCTCGTCGTCCGGGCCATGGCACTGGTCGACCTGGGGCGCTACGCCGATGCGGCGACCACCGCCGACCGGCTGCTGGCGCTCGGGCCGACCGACGCGTACGCCCAGCGCAGCGCGGCGGCGATCCTGGCCGACTCGCGCAACGGGCAGCCGGCGCTGAACGCGGCCTGGCGTGGGGTTGAGCTGGCCCCGCAGGAGGCGCAGGCGCACCTGGTGCTCAGCCTGGTCGCGGCCCGACTGGAGCTGTTCGACCTGGCCGAGCGGGCCTACCGGGAGGCGCTACGGCTCGATCCGCGCCTCACCGAGGTCGGGCACGACGTCGGTGTCCTGCACCTGGAGCAGCGCCGCTGGTCCGAGGCGCTGGAGCATGTGGCGGAAGCGGTGGCGATCGGCCCGAGCCGGATCGACTCCCCGCGGACCCTCGCGTACGGCCTGCACCGCCTGGTGCTCTACGGCGCGGGCTGGTCACTGGTCGCCGCGGTGGTGGTGGCGTTCGCGGCCTCGACGAGCGACGGGTTCTCCCGTGTCCTGGCGGTGCTCGCGGCCCTCACCGGCGGCGTCGTGGTCTGGCAGCTCGCGGCGCGGCTGCCGGGGCTCACCCGGACCGTCCTGCCCGCCATGCTGCACGCGGACCGCACGATGGCCCTGGCGATCTACGCGGTGGCCGCCGCGCCGGCGCTGCTGCTCGTGTACGCGGTGGTCGGCTCGCCGTGGCCGCTGGTGCTGGCGATCGTCGCCACCGCGATAGCCGAGTTCGCCATCTTCACCAGAACAGCTTTCCGCTGACCCAACCAACCCGACCCACGGCGTAACCCGAAAAGATCACCAGCGTCGCCTAGCTCGCCCAGGTCGGGTTTTCGCCGGAGCCCGCCCGCGTCGGGATCAAGCCTGACCGCCCAGAGCGGGCGGGCTCCGGCGAAAACCCCCAACAGCGACTAAACAGAACGCGCCCAAGTCCAGGCGTACCCCTCGTCCTCGCAGGCGCGCGCCCCGTCGCACAGGTCGAGGGGCCGGAAGGTGTCCACCATGACGGCCAACTCGTCAAAGTAGTCCGCGCCGATGGAGCGTTCGGCGGCGCCCGGCTGGGGGCCGTGGGTGAAGCCGGACGGGTGCAGTGAGATGGAGCCCTGCTCGATGCCGGAGCCGCGTCGGGCCTCGTAGTTCCCGCCGGTGTAGAAGAGCATCTCGTCGGAGTCGACGTTGTGGTGGTTGTACGGCACCGGGATCGAGTCCGGGTGGTAGTCGACCTTGCGGGGCACGAACGAGCAGATGACGAAGTTGGGGCCCTGGAAGGTCTGGTGCACGGGCGGGGGCTGGTGGATGCGGCCGGTGATCGGCTCGAAGTCGTGGATGGAGAACGCCCACGGGTAGAGGTGCCCGTCCCAGCCGACCACGTCGAACGGGTGGTTGGCGTACACGTAGCGGGTCCAGCCACGACGGTGGCGGACCAGCACCTCGACCTCCTCGCCGTCGACGAGCAGCGGGGCGTCCGGGCCGCGGACGTCGCGCTCGCAGTACGGCGAGTGCTCCAGGAACTGGCCGCGGACGGAGAGGTAGCGCTTGGGCGGGCCGATGTGCCCGGCCGCCTCGACGGTGAGCAGCCGCACGGGCTGGTCGCCGGTGGGCACCAGCCGGTGGATGGTCGAGGTGGGGATGATGACGTAGTCGCCGGCGACCGCGTCCAGCGCCCCGAAGGGCGACTCGACCCGCAGGGTGCCCGCCTCGACGTAGAGGCAGTGGTCACCGGTGGCGTCGCGGAACAGCGGGGAGGGCCGGTCGGCGAGGACGTACCCGATGCGGACGTCGTCGTTGGCGAGCAGGTACTGCCGGCCGAGGATCGGGTCGGCGCCGCCCGCGTCGAGCTTGTGGGTGCGCAGGTGGCGCGGCTTGAGCGGCAGGTTCGGCGCCCGGGTGAACGTCGGCGGGGTGAACTCGTCGGCGGCCAGGATCGCCGTGGGGGCGTGCCGGTGGTAGAGCAGGGACGAGTCGGAGGAGAAGCCCTCCTGACCCATCAGCTCCTCGGCGTAGAGGCTGCCGTCGGGCTGGCGGAACTGGGTGTGGCGCTTGCGCGGCACCTCGCCGACGCTGCGGTAGTACGGCATTTCGCCTCCCGATATATCCCGTTCACCGGCCGAAGGCGTCCGATAATCGGACGCTGTTGTCCGTTCCTTGTAGCGTCCCGTACATTCTTGTTCCGTGTCAACGCAGGTGCCCGCGCTCCTCGACGGCCTGGTGGACGACGCCGCCGTCTTCCCTCCGGGCAGCGCCGCGCTGCCCGACGCCCTGACCGCCCACCGCCGGCACCGCGCCGCCTGGTACGCCGACCTGGTGGGCCCGCTGCTCGTTCCCGCCTCGACCGTCGCGGCCGGCGAGCTGAACGGTCTCGTCGACCCGGCCGAGGGCCTGGTGATCGGGCTGATCGGTGACACCGGGATCGGTCCTCTGCCCTTCGCGCTGTCGTTCCTGGCACCCGACGGCGTGACCGCACGCCAGGTCGAGGTGGCCGTCGCCAAGCGGGGCGAGAATCCGCTGCCCGGCATCGCCGAGCTGCTGCGGCTGACCGAGGACCTGCCGGACGTCGAGGCCGTGTACGCCGAGCTTCCGTTGACCTTCGGGCTGATGGGCGCGCTGGACGCGATCGCCGCCTCCCGCGCCGACGGTGTCCCGATCGCCGCGAAGTTCCGCACCGGCGGGTTGGCCGCCGAGCTGTTCCCCACCCCGGCTGAGCTGGCCGCCGTGATCTGCGCGTGCCGGGACCGGGACCTGCCGTTCAAGCTCACCGCAGGGCTGCACCAGGCCGTGCGTCACCTCGACCCGGAGACCGGGTTCACCCACCACGGGTACGCCAACGTGCTGGCCGCGACGCTCGCCGCCGCCGACGGCGCGAGCGCGCGGGTGGTCGCCGAGCTGCTGACCGCGCTCGACCCGCGCCCGCTGCTCGAACGCGCCAACGAACGGCTGGACGCGCCGCGCCCACTGTGGGTCGGCTTCGGCTCGTGCAGCATCCTGGAACCACTTACCGATCTGATCCGGCTGGGGCTGGTGAACGGGGGGCACGACGCATGACCTGGGTGACCGGCGTTGACGGTTCACCGTACGGGGTGACGAACCTGCCGTACGGGGTGTTCTCCTCGGGTGGGGGCCGGCCACGGATCGGCGTACGGATCGGGTCGTGGGTGTTCGACCTGGCCGGTGCCGAGACCGCCGAGCTGGTGCTGGCAGCTGGCGCGCTGTGCCGGCCGACCCTCAACGACTTCATGGCGCTGGGCCGTCCGCAGTGGACGGCGGTGCGTCAGCGGATCGTCGAGCTGCTGACCGACCCGACGCACCGGCCGGCGGTCGAACCGCTGCTGGTGCCCCTGGCCGACGTGGAGCTGCTGCTTCCGTTCGAGGTGGCCGACTACGTCGACTTCTACTCCTCGGAGCACCACGCCTCGAACGTCGGGCAGATCTTCCGCCCCGGTCAGCCGCCGCTGCTGCCCAACTGGAAGCACCTGCCGATCGGCTACCACGGACGGGCCGGCACCGTCGTCGTCTCCGGCACGCCGGTGACCCGGCCCACCGGCCAGCGGGCGTCCGCCGAGGGTCCGGTCACCGGCCCGTCGGTACGCCTCGACATCGAGGCCGAGGTCGGCTTCGTGGTCGGTGTGCCCAGCCCGCTGGGCGCCCGGGTGTCCGTCGACGACTTCGCCGACCACGTCTTCGGGGTGGTGCTGGTCAACGACTGGTCGGCCCGCGACATCCAGGCGTGGGAGTACCAGCCGCTCGGTCCGTTCCTCGGCAAGTCCTTCGCCACCTCGGTCTCGGCCTGGGTGACGCCGTTGGACGCGCTGGCCGACGCCTTCGTGCCGGCTCCGGAGCAGGACCCGCCGGTCGTCGACTACCTGCGCGACGTGCCGCACCTGGGGCTCGACCTGCGGCTGGCGGTCGAGTGGAACGGCGAACGGGTCAGCGAACCGCCGTTCGCCAGCATGTACTGGACCCCGGCCCAGCAGTTGGCGCACCTCACCGTCAACGGCGCGTCCCTGCGGACCGGCGACCTGTACGCCTCGGGCACCGTCTCCGGCCCGGACCGTTCCCAGGTCGGCTCCTTCCTGGAGCTGACGTGGGGCGGGGCCGAGCCCGCGAAGGTCGGCACCGAGAGTCGTACCTTCCTCGCCGACGGCGACACCGTCACTGTCACCGCCACCGCGCCCGGCCCGGACGGCACCACCATCGCCCTCGGCGAGGTCACCGGAACGGTCCGCCCGGCCCGCTGAGCCGGCCCGCTGAGCCGGCCCGCTGAGCCGGCCCGCTGAGCCGGCCCGCTGAGCCGGCCCGTCCCGCGGGCCCGCGCCCGGCGCGCCTGCCACCTGGCTCGCCCTCGGCTTCCTTTGCTCTGCTTCACTCCACGCAACACTTGGGGCCGCTCGCTGTTGCGTCCGTTGAAGCAGAGCAAAGGGTCCGCTGGTTCACCTCGGCCCGCTTCGGAGCCGTCTGAGCGCCTGCCCGTCGGGCCATCATCGATGAGACTCGTGATCGCACCGTCTGTGCGATCACCAAGCCTGGTTACCCCGTTGGTCACGCGGATCATGTCGCCCCGCCACCCGTACGGCCGGATCTCGCCCGGCCGCGGGTGGTGGGGCATCCCGACGCACACGGAGGTAACGACGATGCACGATCTCACCGGAGCGCTCTGGCGCACCAGCAGCCGCTCCAACGACCAAGGGCTCTGCGTGGAGGTGGCGGACAACCTGGTCGACGTCCTCGGTCTGGTCGCTCTCCGCGACTCCAAGGACCAGGCCGGCCCCACGCTGGCCATCAGCCCGCCGGGGTGGACAGCGTTCATCGGCGCGATCAGGGGTGGTCGCTTCGACCGCTGACCGGTACGCCGGGCGCCGGTCGACGATCGGTGCCAGGCGACCGCCGAAACGGACAGCGGGGCCTCCGGTTGGTGAAAATTCCGTCCGGGGGCCTCGTCCGGCCCTCACCGCGCGTACCGTCGACGACACGGGAGGGCGGCATGTCGACGGTGGCGGTTACCGGTTTCATCGAGGCGCACGCTGTCGATGTCTGGCGTCTGCTGACCGACCTGCCCGGCCGGGCCACCCGGCTGACCGCGGCCGGCCCGGTCGAGGTGCTGACCCCGGGCCCGTTCGGGCCGGGCACCGCCTGGCGTGAGGCACGCGCCCAGCCGGGCGGCGGCACACTCACCGAGGAGTTCCTGGTGGTGGAGGCGTTCGCGCCGCAGCGGCTGGTGCTCTCTTCCTCCGGTGCCGGCGCGGACTACCGGATCACCTGGAGCCTGCGGCCGGTCCGGCGTCGCCGCCGCGCCCGCACGGCGATAACGGTCACCCAGGAAGCAGTGCCCACCGATCCGTACGGCCGGGTGGTGGCCCTGCTGCTCGGTGGCCTCGCCGCTCGGGCGGTCGAGGTGGCGCTCCGGCGTGATCTCGCCGACCTGGCCGTCGCGGCCGGCACCCTCGGCTCGGTCGAGGCGGCCTGACCCGCTCACCCGCGCACCGCGGCCCGTCCAACCTGGCCGGGGTCCGTTCGGTTGCGCTGGGTAGGGTGCCGGGCGGAGGTGCGGCATGGGGTTCCCGAGGGGCCGGCGACGGCTCGTGCTGGCGGTGGCGGTGGTGCTGCTCGCCGTGGCAGCCGTCGCGGTCGTCGTCCACCGGGTGCTCGCGCCGGCCGAGGTGAGCACACCGGCGCGCGGCGCATATCCAGCCGCGCCCCGACCGGCCGCCGGCGTGGTCGGTCGGCTGCCGGTCGCCCCGTTGATCGTGGACGGAAGACTGCGGGTGTACGCCGCCCACCGCCAGGTCTACGCCGACCGACCGGTCGACGGGCGGCACCGGACCACGCCCTACTGGTCGTACCGGCGCTGGCCGGCGGAGCTGACCGGGGTGGTGGCGAGCGGCAGCACCGTGATCAGTCGCTGGTCCGACGGCCGGCTCGTCGCGCTCGACGCGTCCACCGGGCGGGTGCGGTGGCGGGCCGACGGCCCGGTGCCCGCCGCGAGCGCGGCGGTGATCCGGCGGACCGGGGCCGCCACGGTCTGGGACGCGCGCGGGCTCCTCCTCACCGACCTCGCGGACGGCCGGACGGTGCTGACGGTCACCGGGGACACGCAGGCCCGCGGGGTGGAGGTGGCCGGCGGCCGGGAACTGTGGCGAGCCGATCTGCCCGGCGCCTGCCGCAGCGACCTCGGCACCACGACGACCGGGCAGTTGATCGGCCTGGACACCTGCGCCGGGCCGGCCACGATCGAGTTCCGGGATGCCGCGACGGGTGTGGTGGGTGAGCGTTGGCGACCGCCGGGCGGCCCGGATCGGCTGGTGGTCACCCCGCTCGGTTGTCGTACCGGCCGTTCGGGCTGCCTGGGCCTGCGGACGGCCGGCCCCGGGGACGCCGGTGGCCGCGGCTGGCTGCTGGGCGACGGCGGGCCGCTGGCCGCGCCCGCGCTGGACCCGGCCGGGGCCACACTGGCCGGTGACCAGGCCGTCGCCGTCGTCGACGGGGTGGCGGTGGGCCGGTCGGCGCGAACGGGCGCCGAGCTGTGGCGTTTCGCCGGCCTGGGACCGGCGCGGGTGCTCGCGGTGCAGCCCGGCCGGGCGCATCTGCTGACCGAGGCCAACGAGCTGGTGACACTCGACCCGGTGACCGGTGTGCTGCTCTCCCGCTACACGCTCAACGTGGGCTCGGACGGCACGGGCTGGGCGCCCGGGGCGGTCTGGGCCGAGGACGGCTACGTCGCGGTGGAACGGCTGCGCGAGCCGGTCGACCCGAACGGCGACGACCAGCGCTACTACCTGACCTCCGAAGCGGTGATCCTGGCCGCCACCTGATCGGGGCACCGACTGACCAACCTCATGTCACTGGTTGGTCACACTCCGTCCGCTCAGGTCAGCGCCGCCTCCGCGGCGGCCAGGAACGCGTCGTTCTCGGCCGGAGTGCCGATGGTGACCCGGACGCCGTCCCCGGCGAACGGTCGGACGATCACCCCGCGCGCCTCGCACGCCTTGCCGAACGCCACGGCCCGGTCGCCCAGCGGCAGCCAGACGAAGTTGGCCTGGCTGGTCGGCACGTCGGGCACGAACTTGCGCAGCGCCTCGGTGACCCGGTCCCGCTCGGCGACGACCAGCGCGCAGCGTCGCTCCATCTCGCCGGCCTGGGTCAGCGCCGCGAGCGCGCCCGCCTGGGCGGCCGTGCTCGTGGAGAACGGCGTGACCACCTTGCGGATGGCCGCCGCCACCACCGGCTGGGCGACCAGCCAGCCGATCCGCAGCCCGGCCAGACCCCACGCCTTGGACAGGGTGCGCAGCACCGCGACGTTCGGCCGGTCCAGGTAGTCGAGACCGTCCGGCACCTCGGCGTCGGTGACGAACTCCCGGTACGCCTCGTCGATGACCACCAGCACGTCGTCCGGCACCGCGTCGAGGAACCGGTCCAGCTCGGCCCGGCGTACCGCAGTGCCGGTGGGGTTGTTCGGGTTGCAGACCAGGATCATCCGGGTCCGGTCGGTCACCGCCGCCGCCATGGCCGCCAGGTCGTGCCCGTGCCCGGCGTCGTTGGGCACCCGCACGCTGGTCGCGCCGCTGGTCGCCGCGATGATCGGGTACGCCTCGAACGACCGCCACGAGTAGAGCACCTCGTCACCCGGCAGGCAGGTGGCCCGGACGAGGTGCTCGGCGAGCGCCACCGACCCGCAGCCGGTGGCGATCCGGTCCGCGTCCACGCCGTACCGCTGGGCCAACGCGTCGCGCAGCGCGACCACGCCCATGTCCGGGTAGCGGTGCGAGGCCATGACCGCCTCGGTGACCGCCTCGACCACACCCGGCAGCGGCCCGTACGGCACCTCGTTGCTGGCCAGCTTGATGGCCTCCGGCAGACCCAGCTCGCGCGCCAGGTCGGCGGGGCTGCGCCCCGGCACGTAGTTCGGCAGCGCGTCCAGGTCGGCGCGGGTCAGTCGCAGCGCGGGCTCGTGACGTCCGGAGTCGGTCATGGGGTGTCTCCCGAGGGCTGGGGGTGGTCGTCTGGGGCGGGGGAAGTGGCGGTGGCGGGGACCTCGACGACCACCGTCTGCGCGCGCTTGTCGTGCAGCGCCCGGCGCAGCGGGTGGTCGAAGAGCGGGGACAGGGAGTCGACCAGTTGCAGCAGCAGGCCGAGCCCGGCGCAGTACCAGAGCAGGGTGGGCAGGCCCAGTGTCGTCCACCGGGTCAGCGCCCGGCCGAAGCCCAACGGCTGGTCGGCGGCGATCGGGACCGCCTTGATCCGCATCACCCGTTTGCCGATGGTCTGCCCGTTGGCCGCCATGGCGGGCACCTCGTACGCCAGCCACAGCGCGGTGGCGATCACCACGATCACCACCTGGAGGAGCCCGGTCTGCTCGCTGATGGGTGGCATCCCCTCGGTGGAGGTGTTCCCCTCCATGCCGCGCCGGAACGCCTCCCGCCAGTATGGCATCAGCTCGTCCAGCCACCGCCAGACGAACCAGCCGTTGACCAGCACATTCAGTGCGAACACGAGACCGAAGTCGATCAGCCGGGCGACGAGCCGGCGGCCGTAACCGGCCAACCTGAGCCCGTGCGGCCGAGGCTCGGGCGGTCGGCCGAGCCAGCCGGGGGGACCGCCGGGCGGGGCCCACCCGGGCGGCACGCCCTGCGGCGTCCAGCCGGGAGGACCGGCCTGCGGCGTCCAGCCGGGCGGCGTGCCCGGTGGCGCCCAGCCGGGCGGGCCGGCCTGCGGACCCCAACCCGGGGCGGCCTGCGGACCGTGCCCGGGTTGCGGGGCCGGCCCGGAGTGCGGAGGCCAGCCCGGCGCGGTCACCGGGTGGGCAGCGGCAGGTGCGGTCGGGGTGACCGGTGCGGGCGGCGGCTCGGCCGGCGGCGGTCCGTCCGGCGGGGTGGCGTCGACGGGAATGGGCGCGCCGAGCCAACCCTCGCCGTCCCAGTACCGCCGGGTCTCGGTGTCGGCGGGGTCGACATACCAGCCGGGTTGCACGCTCACGCCGACGCTCCGCTTCGCTGCGCGTCGGCGTGCGGCGCCACGCTGCTGGGCCTGCTGGTTTGCTCGCTCACGAGGCCACCTTAACGACGATCGTTTCGGCTGCCTTGTCGTGGAGGCACTGCTGCCAGGGCTTGTCCCAGAGCTGCCAGAACCCGTCGAGGTAACTGCCCCCGGGCACCAGGCCGGCGAGTTGCTGCACCAGGTACCGCTTGGCGGCGGTCCAGCGGTCGAGGGTACGGGTCGGATCGAGCGGCACGACCCGCAACTTCATGGTCTTCTTGCCGAGGGTCTGGCCGGTCCGGAACATCATCTCGACGTAGTACACGTACGAGAGCACGAGCGAAGCGGCGATGATCGCGAGGTCCAGCCACAGCAGGGGCAGCACGAGGTCGTGGTAGAAATCCGGCTCCGCCATGGTGCCGTCCGACGCGACCTGGAAGAGGTCCGGCGCGATGACGACGAAGAAATAGATCATCGCGGGCACGGTGAACACCAGGCCGACCACCATGAAGACCGCGCAGTCGATCAGGCCGGCCAGCAGCCGGTCGCTGAAACTGGCGAGCGGCTGCCCACCCGGGCTCAGCGTCGGCGGCGGGGCCATCGGCCGGGGAGGGCCGGGATACCACGGCGGTGGGCCGTAGCCGAGCGGCGCGTACTGCGGTGGAACCGTGTACCCGGGTGGGGCGTGGTGCGGTGGCACGGCGTACCCCTGGGGGATCTGTCCGGGCGGCGGCGCGACGCCGCCGGCGGCGGGCGGAGGCCCACCGACCGGCGGCGTCGGGTACGGCGGAGGCTGCGTCACGCTCGACAGTGTTACAGGTTGCCGCGGGCTTCCTGCTCCCGCTCGATCGCCTGGAAGAGGGCCTTGAAATTGCCCTTGCCGAAGCCCAGCGAGCCGTGCCGCTCGATCAGCTCGAAGAAGACGGTCGGGCGGTCCTGCACCGGCTTGGTGAAGATCTGGAGCAGGTAGCCGTCCTCGTCCCGGTCGACGAGGATCTTGCGGGCCTTGAGCTCCTCGATCGGCACCCGCACGTTGCCGATCCGGGCGCGCAGCTCCGGGTCCTCGTAGTACGAGTCCGGGGTGTCCAGGAACTCCATGCCGGCGGCGCGCATCGCGTCGACGCTGGCCACGATGTCGTTGGTGGCGACGGCGATGTGCTGGGCGCCGGGGCCCTGGTAGAACTCCAGGTACTCGTCGATCTGCGACTTCTTGCGGGCGATGGCCGGCTCGTTGAGCGGGAACTTCACCTTGCGGGTGCCGTTCGCCACGACCTTGCTCATCAGCGCCGAGTAGTCGGTGGCGATGTCGTCGCCGATGAACTCCGCCATGTTGGAGAAGCCCATCACCCGCTTGTAGAACTCGACCCACTCGTCCATCCGGCCCAGCTCCACGTTGCCGACCACGTGGTCGACGGCCTGGAAGAACCGCTTCGGCTGGAGGCCGGCGTCGATCATCGGCTGCCGGTCCACGATCGGGCCGCGGGCCACGAAGCCGGGCAGGAACGGGCCGCGGTAGCGGGAGCGGTCGACCAGGGTGTGCCGGGTGTCGCCGTACGCCGCGATGGCGGCCATCCGGACGGTGCCGTTCTCGTCGCTCACCTCGTGGGGCTCGACGACGCCGGTGGCGCCCTGGGCGACGGCGTGCGCGTACGCGGCGTCGACGTCCGGCACCTCCAGCGCGATGTCGCTGATCCCGTCGCTGTGCTTCGCCACGTGCTCGGCGCCGTCGGCGTCCGGGCGGACCGCGCCGGTCAGCACGAACCGGGCCGAGCCGCTGGTCAGCACGTACTGGGCGTGGTCGCGGTAGCCCTGCTCCGGGCCCCGGTACGCCACGCAGGTCATGCCGAAGGCGGTGGAGTAGTAGTGGGCGGCCTGCTTGGCGTTGCCGACCAGGAAGTGCACGTGGTCGAGCCCACGGACGGGGAACGGGTCGTGGCTGATGTCGTGGTCGACAGCGCCGACGAGCCGGTCGACGTCGACGTCCTCGGTCGACTGGGGTCGGTCGATCGCCTGGGTCATGGTGGCCTCCCTCGCGTACCGGCCGGCCTCGTGGGCCGGTTCTTGACCGAAGGATCGCGGTGCGGGCGTCGAGTGGGCAACTGTCGGTGTAAATGCTGGTCAGGTTGTGCATTCGGTATGGTCTTGACCCGTGAAGGGTGAGCAAGCTGTGCAGCTCGACGCGCTCGACGTGCGATTGGTCGAACTGCTCGCCGAGGAGCCGCGGATCGGGGTGCTGGAGTGCTCCCGGCGGCTCGGCGTGGCCCGGGGCACCGTGCAGGCCCGGCTGGACAAGCTGGTCGACCGGGGTGTCATCGGTGGCTTCGGCCCGGAGATCTCGCCGGCCGCGATCGGGTTCGGGGTGACCAGCTTCGTCACGCTGGAGATCAGTCAACGGCAGGGCCACGACCCGGTCACCGCTCACCTCGCGGCGATCCCCGAGGTGCTGGAGGCGCACACCATCACCGGGTCCAGCGACCTGCTCTGCCGGATCGTGGCCCGCTCCAACACCGACCTGCAACGGGTCATCGACCAGATCGTGTCGTCCGCCGGCATCACCCGCGCGTCGACGATCATCGCGCTGGCGGAGCAGATTCCCTACCGCACGCTGCCCCTGGTGCGCAGCGCCGTCCGGGCCGAGGGACGAACACCCACGTAACACCTCCGGGCCCAGAAAGCGCGGCGACACGGCGGCGCGGGGCGTACGGAAGATCCGTGATCGTGGCTACGGTGTGCGGGTGGCGAAGGGGAGCGTGCGCGGTGGGCTGCTGCTCGGCCTCGCCGTGGTCGTCGCCCTCGCCGCCACCGGCGTGTGGAACCCGTTCCCCGGCCTGTGGGAGTGGGTGGACCGCAGCGAACCCATCTCCGAGCCGGACGTGGTCTGGCAGCAGCGGGTCGGCGGCACCCCGCGCAGCGTGACCATCGCCGGCGACGCCGTCGTGGTCGAGCAGCGCACCCGGGTGGAGGCCCGCAGCCTGGCCACCGGCGCCCAGCTCTGGGAACGCAAGGCGGACTGGTCGGCGGTCGCGGGCGGCGACCGCGACTCGGTCGTCGCCGTGGGCAAGCTCCTGGTCAAGGGGTACGAACTGCTCGACCCGACCACCGGGGCGACCCGGCGACGCGACGACGACGCCGTGGCCGTGTGGACGTACCGCAACCTGCTGCTGGACGCCCGCTGCACGGATGCCACCGACTGCACCCTGAGCGCGTGGGACCCCCGGGGCACCGCCCCACTGTGGACGGCCTTCCTGCCCGGCGTGCACAGCGGCCTGCTCGCCGACAACCCGGGCCTGCGCGGCACCCGTCGGCTCACCGCCACCCGCGTCGACGACGGGGTGGCCGGGCCGGAGCCGGTGCCTCCGCTGCTCGGCTTCCCGGTCGACGGCCGGGTGCACGTCGTGGACACCGCCACCGGCCGGGTGCTGCAGAACGTCGAGCCGGGCCGGGACGAGCGGCTCTCCGTGGTGGGCGGCAGGATGCTGCGGATCGCCGCCCGCTCCCAGGACGGCACCTGCTACTTCGCCATCTCGGCGCGGGACCCGGCGACGGGGCAGGAGGCGTGGCAGCGGGCCGGGGTCAACCTGCGCACCGCCGACACCGCCGGCTGCGTCCAGCGCGAGGACCCGCAGGGAGCGCGCAACGTCCTGATCGGCGTGGGTTCGGACGGCCGCGAGGCGGTCATCGACGGGTACGACGGGCGGCTGCTCTGGGTCGGCGAGGCGAGCACCAAGCTCGTCGCGGTCGACGACCGTTACGCGGTGTTCCGCTCAGCGGACAAGCGCTCGGTGGTGTCCCGTGAACTCGGCGCCGACCGGGTGCGGTGGACCCGCCCGGCCAGTGCCAAGGCCGGCGCCGCGCTCACCCCGTACGCGGCGGTGCTCGCCGACGAGAAGCCGTCGAGGTTGGTCGCCCTCGACCCGCGCAGCGGCCGGGAACTGGCCGTGCTGCGGACCTCCGCGAACGCCCTCGCCGTCGGTTCGCAGGGAATGATCATCGGTGAGGGGCGGGAGATCGGGTACGTCCGCTTCGGCGCCACCGGAGGCACCCCCGTCCCGCCTCCCGGCGACGGTGGCAACCCCGGCCCCGGCGGCACCGGCCCCGGGCGGGGCAACGACGGCGACGGTGACTGCGGGCCCAAGGGTGAGCTGTGTCCCGATCCCGACGGCGGCAAGGACGGCTGAGCGGGCGGGACGTCGGTGCGCGGAGCGCGGCGGACCTCGGAGGATGAGAGCGGCGTCCCAGACCCAGCCCGGCGGGTGGGAATGATCGACCGGTCTGCCCTAGGCTTGCCGCTCATGAGCAGTGCCGCCGCATTCTCGTACGCCCCTCTGCTGCCGACCGGTCCCGACCAGACGGACTATCGCCTGGTCACCGACGAGGGCGTGGACGTCGTACACGGCCCGGGGGGCCGTCGTTTCCTCACCGTGGAGCCGGCCGCGCTCACCGCGCTGACCGCCGAGGCGATGCACGACATCGCGCACTTCCTGCGCCCGGCGCACCTGGCCCAGCTCCGGGCGATCATCGACGACCCGGCCGCGTCGCCGAACGACCGGTTCGTCGCGCTGGACCTGCTGCGCAACGCCAACATCGCCGCCGGCGGGGTGCTGCCGATGTGCCAGGACACCGGCACCGCGATCGTGATGGGCAAGCGTGGCCGGCACGTGCTGACCGACGGCGCCGACGCCGAGGCCATCTCCCGGGGCGTCTACCAGGCGTACACGAAGCTCAACCTGCGCTACTCCCAGCTCGCCCCGCTGACCATGTGGGACGAGCGGAACACCGGCAGCAACCTGCCGGCCCAGGTCGACCTGTACGCCGAGGACCCGGACGGGCACCCCGACGCGTACAAGTTCCTGTTCATGGCCAAGGGTGGCGGCTCGGCCAACAAGTCGTACCTCTACCAGGAGACCAAGGCGCTACTCAACCCGACGCGGATGATGCAGTTCCTGGAGGAGAAGCTGCGGCTGATCGGCACGGCCGCCTGCCCGCCGTACCACCTGGCCATCGTCATCGGCGGCACCTCCGCCGAGTACGCGCTGAAGACCGCGAAGTACGCCTCCGCGAAGTACCTGGACGCTCTCCCGACGCAGGGTTCGATGAGCGCCCACGGCTTCCGGGACCTGGAGCTGGAGGCGGAGGTGCTGGAGCTGACCCGTAACTTCGGCATCGGCGCGCAGTTCGGCGGCCGGTACTTCTGCCACGACGTGCGGGTGGTCCGGCTGCCCCGGCACGGTGCCTCGTGCCCGGTGGCGATCGCCGTCTCCTGCTCGGCCGACCGGCAGGCCGTCGCCAAGATCACCCCGTCGGGCGTCTGGCTGGAGCGACTGGAGACCGACCCGGCACGGTTCCTGCCCGACGTCACCGACGACTCGCTCGACTCCGAGATGGTCGTCCGGGTCGATCTGAACCGGCCGATGGACGAGATCCGCGCCGAGCTGTCCAAGTACCCGGTGAAGACCCGACTGTCGCTGTCCGGCCCGCTGGTGGTGGCCCGCGACATCGCCCACGCCAAGATCGCCGAGCGGTTGGACGCCGGTGAGCCGATGCCGCAGTACCTGCGCGACCACGCGGTCTACTACGCCGGCCCGGCAAAGACCCCCGAGGGGTACGCGTCCGGCTCGTTCGGCCCGACCACGGCCGGGCGGATGGACGCGTACGTGGAGAAGTTCCAGGCCGCCGGTGGCTCGCAGGTGATGCTGGCCAAGGGCAACCGGTCCGGTCAGGTGACCCGCTCCTGCCAGCAGCACGGCGGCTTCTACCTCGGCTCGATCGGCGGCCCCGCGGCCCGCCTCGCCCAGGACTGCATCAAGCACGTCGAGGTGCTCGAATATCCGGAGCTGGGCATGGAGGCGGTCTGGAAGATCGAGGTGGAGGACTTCCCGGCCTTCATCGTGGTCGACGACAAGGGCAACGACTTCTTCGCCGAGGTCACCAAGCCGGTGCTCACCGTCGGCCGCCGCTGACTGACGCGTACGCGAAGGGGTGCCGGGCGAACTCGCCCGGCACCCCTTCGGTCGTCCGTGCTCTGCCGACATCGGTGCGCCCCGCCCCTGGGGTGGGAGGGCGCACCGCCCCCGTCGGATGCCGTCACCGACAACCCGGATCGAGTCTGCGGCGCACCGCACTCGATCCGCTCTCAGATCACTATCACCAGACTGCGGCGATCTGTGATCGTCGGGCTACGCTGCTGGAAGTTGCGCCATCGACGCGGGGGAGCAGATGCGGTTCGGGATCCTGGGGCCTCTGCGCGTCGGCGGTGGCGAGTCCACCGTCACCGCTGGCCGGGACCGGGTCGTGCTCGCCATGCTGCTGCTCCGTGCCGGCCGGCTGGTGCCGATCGAGGAGCTGGTCGACGCGGTGTGGGAGGAGCGCCCGCCGGCGACCGCCCGGGCCCAGTTGCAGACCTGCGTCTCCCGGTTGCGTCGCCGGTTCACCGAGCTGGGGCTCGCCCCGGAAACCATCATCACCGATCCGGTCGGGTACGGCGTTCGCACCGCCCCGAGCGACCTGGATGCCGAGGTCTTCGCCCGCAGCGTCGAGGAGGCCCGGGCGGCCGCCGCGGCCGGTCGGCTGGCCAACGCGGGTGAGCGGTACCGCTCAGCCCTGGCCCTCTGGCGCGGGCCGGCGCTCGGCGGTATCCCCAGCCGCAGTGTTCGTCGCCGCGCGCAGGCGCTCGATGAGCAGCGCCTCACCGCCCTGGAGGAGTGCGTCGACGTCGAGCTACGCCTCGGGCACGCCGCGGAGCTGATCGACGAGCTTGCCGAGAGCGTCGACCAGCACCCGCTGCGGGAGCGTCTGCGGGGCCAACTGATGGTGGCGCTGTCCTCGGTCGGCCGACAGGCGGACGCGCTCGCGGTCTACCGGGAGGGCCGGCGCTCCTACGCGGAGGAACTCGGCATCGAGCCGGGCGCCGAGTTGCAGGCGCTGCATCAGCGCGTGCTCGCCGGCGACCTCGCCCTGGCCGGTCGGGAAACCCGACCGATCGCGCCGGTCCGGTCGCTGCCCCGGGCGATCGGTGACTTCACCGGCCGGCAGGAGACGGTGGCCCGCCTGGTCAAGGAGATCGAGGAGGACGGCACCCGGATCCAGGTGATCGATGGCATGGCCGGCAGCGGCAAGACGACTCTCGCCGTGCACGTCGCCACAGCCCTGGCTGACCGCTACCCGGACGCCCAGCTCTTCATCGACTTGCACGGGCACAGTGCCCGTCGTCCGCTGACACCGGCCACGGCCGTGGCCGCCCTGCTGCGACAGCTGGGCGTGCCAGCCGAGCGGATACCGGAGGACACGGACGACCGACTGGCGCTGTGGCGGACGGAGCTGGCCGACCTGCGCGCCCTGGTGGTGCTGGACAATGCGTTCGCTGCCGACCAGGTCGCGCCGCTGCTGCCCAACGGCTCGCACTGCCAGGTGTTGATCACCAGCCGTCGTCGACTGATCGGGCTCGACGAGGGCCGCCCGTCGTCGCTGCCGGTGCTCGACGCGGACGAGGCCATCGAGCTGCTCGGACGGGTGGTCGGCGCGGAGCGGGTCGCCGCCGAACCGGAGGCAGCGGCCGAGGTGGTGCGGCGCTGTGGCCACCTGCCGCTGGCGATCCGGCTGGCCGGCGCCCGACTCGCGCACCGGCCCCGCTGGCGCGTCGCCGACCTCGCCCAACGGATGCACGCCGGAGCGGGAGCGCTGGCCGAACTGACCGCCGGGCAGCGCTCGGTGGGGCAGGCGTTCGCGCTGTCGTACGAGCAGGTCTCCCCTGCGGCGCAGCGGCTGTTTCCGCTGCTCGGCCTCTACCCCGGCGGACGGCTGGACAGTCGGGTGGCCGCCGCCCTCGCCGAGCTGCCCTTGACCGACACGCAGGAGCTGCTGGACGAGTTGGTCGACGCCCATCTGGTGGAGGAGGTGCAGCCGGGCCGGTACCGGTTGCACGACCTGCTCCGCGAGTACGCCCGCCTGCTGCTTGCCGCCCCCGAGCGGCAGGCCGAGCGTCGGGCCGGCCTGGAGCGGCTGCTCGACTACCACTTGGCCGTCACGTTGGCGATCGCCCGGACCATCGAGGCGGCGGGCAGTCGGCGCAACATTCCCGTGCACACGCCCGGCCGGCCCGACCTGGTGGCCGTCCCAGCAGCGCAGGGTCGGGCGTGGTTCGAGGAAAATCTCGTCGCGCTCACCGCCCTGATCCGGCTGGCCGGCGAGGAGGACTTCCCGGCTCAGTGCTGGCAGCTGGCCCGAGCCGGCTGGCGGCTCAACTTCGACGGCGGGCACCTTGACGAGCTGATCGAGACCCACACGATTGGCCTACGGGCCGCGGAACGGCTGGGCGACGAGGCGGCGGTAGCCGCGATGCTGAACTACCTCGCCTCTGCGTATTTCCGACTGGCCCGCTTTCCGGAGGCGATCAGGGTGATGGAGGTGGCGCTCGAGTTGCGCCGCCGGCTCGGACTGCGTGGCGACGTGCTCAGCACCCTGTGGAACCTGGGCGCCTCGTACGCCGCGAACGGTGACTTCCGGCAGGGCAAGGCGAAGTTCGACGAGGCGCTCGGCATGATCAACGGCCAGGGTGACGGCAACGAACTGACCAACCTGCTGAACAACCTGTGCTTTGCGCTGATCGGGTGGGGTCGGTACGCCGAGGCGCTGCCCATCGCCCGGCAGCACCTCATTCTGGCCCGACAGACCGGAGACATGGCACAGGTTGCGCATGCGTTCGGGCACCTCGGCATGATTCGCCACCGGCTCGGCGATCTGGGCCCGGCTCGTCGAATTCTGCGGCTTGCGCTGTACCTGAGACGCAAGGCGAGCAATCGATTCGGTGAGGGCGAGGTGCTCAACGAGATCGGTGTGATGGAGCGCGACGCGGGGAGGCCGGAACGTGCCGCGGCCCTGCACCGGGACGCACTGATGGCGATGATGGAGGCCGGCGACCGGATCGGTCAGTGCGCCTCACGTAACCTGCTGGCCCTGGCGATGCTGGAGCAGGGAGATGCCGCCAGCGCGCTCGACCTGCATCGCAGGGTGCTCGTCGACGCCGGCCGGCTGGGTGCCCGCTACGAGCAGGCGAGGGCGCTCCAGGGGATCGCCCGGTGCGTACGAAACACCGATTCGGCTGCCGCCCGACTGCACCTGACCCGTGCGCTGGGCCTGTACCGGCAGATCGACCTACCGGACCAGCACGAGGTGGAACGGCTGCTCGCCGAGCTGGGCTGACGGATCATCTGCGGGTCGGCCACCCGCGCGGCAGGATGGTACGCGTGACGACTCCAGAGACGACCGGTTACCGGATCGAACGCGACTCGATGGGCGAGGTGGAGGTGCCCGCCGAAGCGCTGTGGCGGGCGCAGACCCAGCGGGCGGTGCAGAACTTCCCGATCTCCGGGCGGGGCATCGAACCGGCCCAGATCAAGGCCCTGGCCCAGATCAAGGGTGCCGCGGCCGAGGTCAACGGCGCGCTGGGTGTGATCGACGCCAACGTGGCCGCCGCGATCGCCGCCGCCGCCGCGCACGTCGCCGACGGCGGGTACGACGACCAGTTCCCGGTCGACGTTTTCCAGACCGGTTCCGGAACGTCGTCCAACATGAACGCCAACGAGGTGATCGCCACCCTGGCGAGCCGTGAACTGGGCTCGGCTGTGCACCCGAACGACCACGTCAACGCCTCCCAGTCCAGCAACGACGTGTTCCCGTCCTCGATCCACCTGGCGGCCACCCAGTTCATCGCGGAAGATCTGCTGCCGTCGCTGACCCACCTCGCCGAGGCGCTGGAGGGCAAGGCGGCCGAGTTCGAGACGGTGGTGAAGGCGGGGCGTACGCACCTGATGGACGCCACCCCGGTCACCCTCGGGCAGGAGTTCGGCGGGTACGCCGCCCAGGTCCGCTACGGCATCGAGCGGTTGGAGGGCTCGCTGCCCCGGCTGGCCGAGCTGCCGTTGGGCGGCACGGCCGTGGGCACCGGGATCAACACCCCGCTCGGCTTCGCCGCCGCCGTGATCGGCAAGCTGCGCGAGTCGACCGGGCTGCCGCTGTCCGAGGCGCGCAACCACTTCGAGGCGCAGGGCGCCCGTGACGCGCTGGTGGAGACCTCGGGGCAGTTGCGGACGATCGCCGTGGGTCTCTACAAGGTCGCGAACGACATTCGCTGGATGGGCTCCGGCCCCCGGGCCGGCCTGCGGGAGCTGCGCATCCCCGACCTCCAGCCCGGCTCGTCGATCATGCCGGGCAAGGTCAACCCGGTGGTGGCCGAGGCGATGCGGCAGGTCTGCGCCCAGGTGATCGGCAACGACGCGACAGTCGGTTTCGCCGGTTCACAGGGCGACTTCGAGCTGAACGTCATGCTGCCGGTGATGGGCCGCAACCTGCTGGAGTCGATCCGGCTGCTGGCCGCGGCGAGTCGGCTGTTCGCCGACCGCCTGGTGGCCGGCCTGGTCGCGGACGCCGAGGTCTGCCTGGCGTACGCCGAGGGGTCGCCGTCGATCGTCACCCCGCTGAACCGCTACCTCGGGTACGACGAGGCCGCCTCGATCGCCAAGGAGGCGCTGGCCAAGCAGGCGTCCATCCGGGAGGTCGTGATCTCCCGAGGTCACGTCGACTCGGGCACGCTCACCGAGACCCAGCTCGACGAGGTGCTCGACCTGCTCCGGATGACCCACCCCTGACCTGCGGGTGCCCTGCTCAGCGCGGGTCGCTGCGGTGCCGGTCAGCGGGGTCGCTCAGCGCGGGTCGCCGCGGTGTCGGTCAGCGGGGTCGCTCTGCGCGGGTCGCTGCGGTGTCGGTCAGCGGGGTCGCCGCGGTGTCGCTCTGCGCAGGTCGCCACCCGGTGTCGCTCTGCGCGGGTCGCTGCGGTCGCTCAGTGCGGGTCGCCACGCGGTGTCGCCCAGGCGAGGAACCGGGTGAAGAGGGCCCTCGGGTCCGGGCCGCCCTGGGGGTTGAGCCGATACAGGTCAGTGGCCGCGTCGTGCAGGACCGTGCACAGGTAGATGCTCAGGGCGATCTGGTCGTGGGCGTACTCCTGGCGGAGGGTGAGTCGGGCCACCGGGCACGGCCACGGCGCGGCGCAGACCCGGCAGAGCCAGAGTGGACGCAGCGGCAGGTGCGGTCGACGGGGCGTGGTCGCGCGGTCGTCCGGGGCGGTCCGGCACATGGTGTGGGAGTCCCTTCGAGCTGAATCGTCTCTGACGTCACCTCCCCGCGGACCGTCTCGCTTCGGCCGCGACGTCGCCGAGATCGTGGCCGATCGCGCGATGACCGCCATCCGTCTCAACCGACCTCAACAACCTCAACCCGCTTCAGATCTTGGACAGTTTCCGTTAGGCGCTAACGGAAACTGTCCAAGATCTCGAAGAATTCGCTCAGACGGCGCCCGGATGGCGCGGCGCTGCGCCAAGATCGCGCCGGATCGGGGTGCGATCGGTGTGGCCCGGCCGGTCGTGGTCGGGTCGGCGTGGTCGGGTCGGCGTGGGCCGGGTCGGTGTTGTGGGGTCGGGTCGGTGTGGTCGGGCCGGGTCGGTGTGGTCGGGCCGGGTCGGTGTGGTCGGGCCGGGTCGGTGTGGTCGGGCCGGGTCCGTGTTGTCGGGTCGGGCCTGGTCGGTGTGGTCGGGTCGGGGTGGCCTGGTCGGTGTGGTCGGATCGGTGTGGTCGGGTCGGTGTGGCCTCGCTGGGGTGGTCGGGTTGGTCGGTTGGTCGGTCTGCTGGGTGGGGCGGGACCGCCCGGCACGGGGGATCGGGCGGTCCCGTGCGGCGCCGCCGGGCCCGGGGGACGGGGAGCGGTGCCGCACTTCACAGTCTGGTGATCGGGCGACTACGGTCGGAAGGGTTTGGCCGGGTCGTCACAGCCGTCCTGTTTCCGGTGGTGACGCCGCTGGCGGCCGGCTGGAGTTGATCGTCGACGGGGTGGAGAGGCGGCAGGTCATGGGCGATGGGCAGATGACGGCGGCGGCGTTCCTGGTCACCGAGCTGCGCCGGGCGCGCGTTCGCCGGGGCTGGAGTCAGGACGAGCTGGCCAAGGCGGTCAACTACTCGCCGTCCATGGTCAGCGCCGTCGAGCTGGGCCAGCAGCCGCCCACCGGCAAGTACCTGGAACTCGTCGACCGCGCCCTGGACACCGGCGGCCTCTTCAGCCGCATGTCCACCGAGCTGGTCAGCCTGGACCGGGCGCAACCGTGGCTGCGCGGCTGGCAGGCGATCTTCGCGCAGGCGCGCACGATCCGGTGGTACGAGCCCCGCTACGTGCCAGGGCTCTTCCAGACGGAGGACTACGCCCGTGCGGTCTTCGAGGCCGGCGGCCTGCTCGCGCCCGAGGAGGTCGAACGGCGGCTGGCCGAGCGGATGAACCGCCAGGATGTGCTGCGCAGCGAGAGTGCCCCGCAGATCGTTGCGGTGCTGGACGAGGCGGTGCTGCGGCGACGGGTCGGCGGGCGGAAGGTGATGCGCGATCAGGCCCTGCACCTGGCCAGCCTCGCCACCGGGCACCCGCGGGTCCGGCTGCACGTGGTGCCGCGATCCGCCGAGGAATATCCGGGGCTCGGTGGGCAGTTCGCGCTTGCCGCCCTGCCCGACGGCACCGAGGTGGCCTACCTGGACTGCCAGGTTCGCGGCCAGGAGTTGGATAAGCCGAAGGATCTGTTGCGGTTGCAGCAGGTCTGGGAGGTTACCCTGGGCGAAGCCCTGCCCCCGCAGGCGTCCATCGAGTTGATCAGCGAGGTGGCCGAGTCGTGGAGTTGACCGACGCTCGATGGCACAAGAGCAGTCGCAGCAACCAGGACGCCAACTGCGTCGAGGTGGCTACGAACCTTGGGGGCGTGGTCGGAGTGCGAGACAGTAAGGACCCGGACGGGCCCGTGCTCGTGGTCGACGCGTACTCCTGGCGGCTCTTCGTGGTCGCGCCCCCGCGCTGACGCGACCGCCCTGCCCGCGACGGTGGTCGCGGGTCGGAAAAGGCGTCGACGGGGTCGTCGTGCGGGCGCGATGATCCGGTCATGGATGGCGATGACCTGGTTCCTCCGGGGACCGAGCGGCTGCGGTTGCGGCGGCTGAGCGTGGCCGATGTGGACGCGTTGGTCGAGTTGGACAGCGACCCCGAGGTGATGCGTTTCCTCACCGGCGGCGTCGCAACCCCGCGTGCCACCGTCCGGGACGAGCATCTGCCGAAGCTGCTCGCCCAGTACGACAGTCATCCCGGTCTCGGTCGGTGGGCGGCCGTCGATCGGGAGACGGGTGACTTCCTGGGCTGGTTCGCCCTCGACCCGTCCAAGGACGGCACCGAGGCCGAGCTGGGCTACCGGCTGCGCCGCTCGACGTGGGGGCGCGGCCTGGCCACCGAGGGGTCGCGGGCGCTGGTCCGGTACGCCTTCGACACCGTGGGCGTCCGTCGGGTGTGGGCCGAGACGATGGCGGTCAACGAGCGGTCCCGGCGGGTGATGGTGAAGGCGGGGCTGCGCTACGTGCGCACCTTCCACCTTCAGTTCGACGACCCGATCCCGGGGACCGAGCACGGCGAGGTGGAGTACGAACTACGGGCCGACGTCGCTCAGGGCCGGCCGGCGGCCCTGCGGGCCCGGTAGGCGGTCACCGCCGCCCGGTTGCCGCAGCCGGCCTCGCAGAACCGCCGTGACCGGTTGCGGGACAGGTCGACGACGACGTTGCCGCAGTCCGGGTACTCGCAGATCCGCAACCGGCTCAGCTCGCCCATGCGGACCAGGTCGGCGATCGCCATCGCCGCCTCCACCGCCATCCGGGTGGCCAGCGGCGCGTCGCGGGGCACGGCATGCAGGTGGTACGGCTCGTCGTCGTGCTCGATGAGCTGCGGCAACGCCCGGTGCTCCAGCAGCAGGGCGTTGACGATGGCGACAACCTCCGACGGCTCGGCGTGCCAGATCCGGCGCAGCCGGGGGCGTAGCTGCCGCACGGCGCGCAGCTCGGAGTCGGTGTGCTCGTGTCGCCCGCTGTAGGCGTGCCGGGTGAAGAACGCGTCCAGCGCGGCGACGTCGGGCAGCAGCTCGCCGTCGCGGCCCGCGGTGTTGACCAACGCGGTGGCGGCGATCAACGAACATTCGGTGTCATGAGCGAATAGCAACTTGACTCCTGTCACGATGGCCGCCTAGCGTCATGAGCAAAAGGATAGTTTGCTCATGACACCGTGTCGTCCCCGAGGAGCGCGAGATGCAGTCACGACCCACCGCCGGCGCCGCGCTGGCGCTGCTCTCCGCGGTCACGTTCGCCACCTCGGGCACCTTCGCGCGGTCGCTCATCGAAGCCGGCTGGTCGGCCGAGGCCGCCGTCGTCGCCCGGGTCGGCGTGGCCGCCCTGGTGCTGGCGATCCCCGCCCTGCTCTCCCTGCGTGGCAGGTGGCACGTGCTGCGGAGCAACAGCGGGGCGGTCGTGATGTTCGGGCTGCTCGGGGTGGCGCTGGCGCAGGTGTGCTTCTTCAACGCCGTGCGGTACCTGCCGGTCGGCATCGCACTGCTGCTGGAGTACCTGGGCATCATCCTGGTCGTCGGCTGGATGTGGCTGCGGCACGGCCAGCGCCCCCGGCGGCTCACCGTGGCCGGTTCGGCCGCCGCCCTGTGCGGGCTGGCCTTCGTCCTGGACCTCACCGGCACCGCCGGCTTCCACCCGGTCGGCGTGGTGTGGGGGCTGGGTGCCGCGTTCGGCCTGGCCGGCTACTTCGTGCTCGCCGGCCGGGTCGACCCCCGACTGCCCTCGGTCGCCATGGCCAGCGGCGGGATGGCCGTCGGCGCCGCCGTGCTGCTCCTCGTCGGGCTGACCGGTCTGCTGCCGCTGCGTGCCACGTTCGGCGAGGTCACGTTCGCCGGGCACCGCACCACCTGGCTGCTGCCCATCGTCGGGCTCACGCTGGTCGCCGCCGTGATCGCGTACCTCGCCGGCATCGCCGGCACCCGGATCCTCGGCCCCCGGCTGTCGTCGTTCGTCGGGCTGACCGAGGTGCTGTTCGCGGTGCTGATCGCCTGGCTGTTCCTCGACGAACTGCCGACCGCCTGGCAGCTCTTCGGCGGTGCGCTGATCGTCGCCGGGGTCGCCCTGGTGCGCCTCGACGAACTGCGCGGTACGCCCGCGCCGGCCAACCCCGAGCCTGCGCTGGCGACCACCCCGCGGTGAGAGAGTGGTTGCCGTGCTGACCACCGTGGTGTTCGACGCCGACGAGACCCTGCTGGACCTGCGGCCGGCGGTGACCGCCGGGCTGGTGACCGTCCTCGACGAGATGCGGCGTCGTACGCCGGCCGCCGCCGACGTGACGCTCGCTGAGCTGGAGTCCGACTGGGGCGCGGTCTTCGGCGAGTTGAGCGCCGCCCCGGTGCTGGAGATCCGCCGCGCCGCGCTGGCCCGGTCGCTGGCCCGCGCCGGGCTCGACGACCACCTCGACGAGATCGCCGCCCTCTTCTTCGCCCGCCGTTTCGCCCTCACCCGACCCTTCCCGGACGTCCCGCCGACCCTGGCCGCGCTGCGCACCCGGTACACGCTGGGCTTCGCCACCAACGGCAACAGCCGCGCCGAACGCTGCGGGCTCGCCGGGGAGTTCGCCTTCGAGATGTACGCGCACGAGAACGGCCTGCCCAAGAAACCCGCCCCGGAGTTCTACGCGGCGGTGGTCGCGACCGCCGGGGTCCCCGCCGAGCAGATCGTGTACGTCGGTGACTCGTGGGAGCACGACGTGGTGGCACCCCGGCGGGCCGGCCTGCGGTCGGTGTGGCTGAACCGGTACGGGCTGCCCCGCCCGGCCGGCTTCACCCCCGACGCGGAGGTGTCCACCCTGGCCGACCTGCCAGTGGTCCTGTCGGATCTGGCGGCGGGGTCGTCCGACCGGGTGGACGTGGGCATCGAGCCGGGAGGATGAAGGAGAGATTCACCGCCATAACGGACGTCCACCTGGCGTAAACCGGGCGGGTGTTGTGTGATGGCTGCCACGTCCCTCAACGAGAGGATCCGATGTGGTGAGCAAGCGCTTCACCGCCGGTGCCGTCGCGACCGCGGCAGCACTGGCACTTACGGCAGCGGGCCTGGGTGTACCGGCCAGCGCCGCGCCGAGCACCTCCCGCACCTTCACCGTCGTCGCCGAGGACGGCTTCGCCGCCGACACGGCCGTCGCCGCCATCCAGGCAGCCGGCGGCACGGTGGTGTCCCGGTCCGACGAGGTCGGCATGTTCCAGGTCACCAGTGATCGGGCCGACTTCGCCGCCAAGGCGACGGCAGCCCCGAGCCTGATCGGTGCCGCCGAGCAGAAGGCCATCGGCCGCAAGCCGAAGCTCGACCGGGTCGAGCAGGAGCACCTGGTGGCGGCGTCGGTCGCAGCGGGCGCCGCAGCCCGGCGCGGCGCAAAGATGGACCCGCTCGACGACAAGCTCTGGGGCCTGGAGATGATCCGGGCCGACAAGGCCCGCAAGGTCGAGCCCGGCGACCGCCGGGTGACCGTCGGCGTGCTGGACACCGGCGTCGACGCCAGCAATCCGGACATCGCGCCCAACTTCAACTGGGCGTTGTCGCGCAACTTCGCGCCCGACCGGACCGACGTGGACGGCCCGTGCGAGGTGCCGAGCTGCCTCGACGCGGTAGGCACCGACGACGGCGGGCACGGCACCCACGTGGCCGGCACCATCGGCGCGGCCGCCAACGGCTTCGGCCTCTCCGGTGTCGCCCCGAACGTGTCGCTGGTCGAGCTCAAGGGCGGCCAGGACTCCGGCTACTTCTTCCTCGACCCGGTCGTCAACGCGCTGGTCTACGCCGGCCGCTCCGGGATCGACGTGGTCAACATGTCGTTCTACGTCGACCCGTGGCTCTACAACTGCACCGCCAACCCGGCCGACTCGCCCGAGGCGCAGGCCGAGCAGCGGGCCATCATCAAGGCCATGAAGCGGGCGCTGGTCTTCGCCCACAACAAGGGCGTCACCCTTGTCGGCGCGCTCGGCAACAACCACGAGGACCTGGGCGCGCCGCGTACCGACACGTCCAGCCCGGACTACGGCGCCGACCCGTACCCGCGCCCGATCGACAACAACAGCTGCTGGGACCTGCCCACCGAGGGCCCGCACGTCATCGGTGTGTCGTCGGTCGGCCCGTCCGGCAAGAAGTCGGACTTCTCCAACTACGGCACCGAGCAGATTTCGGTCGCCGCGCCGGGCGGCTGGTTCCGCGACGGCTTCGGCACGGACACGTTCCGCACCTACGCCAACGAGATCCTGTCGTCGTACCCGAAGCATGTGCTCCAGGAGGAGGGCTCGGTCGACGCCGACGGCAACGTCGTCGCCGGCTTCGAGGAGTCCGTCTTCAAGCAGTGCAAGCCCAACGGTGAGTGCGGCTACTACACCTACCTCCAGGGCACCTCGATGGCGTCCCCGCACGCCGCCGGCGTTGCCGCGCTGATCGTCAGCCGGTACGGCAAGCCGCAGGGCCGGGGTGGCTTCGGCCTGTCCCCGGACCAGGTGGAGCAGCACCTCTACCGCACGGCGGCCGAGCACGCCTGCCCGGAGCCGCGCCTTCAGCAGTACCGCAACGAGGGCCGTGACGAGTCCTTCGACGCGTACTGCGCCGGAGGGGTCAACTTCAACGGCTTCTACGGGTACGGGATCGTCGACGCCTACGCGGCGGTGACGACCCCGCTCAAGCCCAACGCCCGCCCGTAAGACACCACCGCGAGGCCCGGTCGACGCTGGTCGACCGGGCCTCGCCGTCATCCCAGCCTCCGCGTCGACCGGGTGGCACGCTCGCGGTCGTGATCGGCTCCAGCTCGCCGATATGGCTGTATCAGGTGGACGGGACACCCCCACGTCGGCGAGCTGGAGTCGATCACAGCCTGGGGCGATCAGCGTCGCCAGCCGCGGGAGATCAGGGCCGACCGAACCTCGTTGAGCACGGCAGGGAACTCGTTCTGGAGCCGCCTGCTCGTCACGTGCAGCACCAACCAGCCCGCACCAACGAGAAGGTTGAGTCGTCGGCGGTCGCGGTGCAGTTGCTCGGGGTCGGCGTGCCATCGGCCGTCGTACTCCACCGCCACCCGGAACTCGGGCCAGGCCAGGTCGGGATGGAGCACGAGCCCTCCCGGCAGCCGGATCGGGTGCTGGGTGACCGGTCGGGGGAGCCCGCCCAGTACCAGACGCACCCGTAGCTGCGACTCGGGTGGTGACTGCGCCCCCGCATCGGCGACGTCGAAAATCCAGCACGCGCGTCGTCCGCCGGGCCGGTCGGCATTGGCGGCGGCGACAGCGGCCAGCGCCGCCCGGGTGGTCAGACCGGTCGCGAGCAACGAGTCGACAATTCCGACCGCGCGCAGCGGGTCCAACCAGACCGCCGTCTCCCACGCCGCAGATGCCGGATCGGTTCGGCGGAGAGTGGCACTGCCCCGCTCGCCGGGCAGTGCGTTGATCGACGTGGACGGTGGCGCTGGCGTCGGCGGTGACGCTGGCGTCCGCCGGGGCGGTGGCATCGGCGGTGACGGTGGCGTCGACGGCCGTGCGACGGGCAGGGCGTCCATCGCCACGGCCGGCTGCCGCGCGATGGACAGAGCGGGGTTCGGCGTCGCAGCGGGATCGCCATTGACCACGTGCACGTGAAGGCCGCGTTGAGAGTCGACGCGGGCGATCTTCGGCACCAACACGTGCACGTCGTCGTCGAACCCGGCGGCGTGCTCGATACCGTGCAGATAGGCCGACGAGGGCCCGGCGATCATCGCCTGCGGCGGTAGCCGAAGGGTTGCGGCACGGCAGGCCAGCTCGTGTGTGCGTTCGAGGCGCGCGTCTGCGTACACGTCATGGCGAAGTCGGACCCACGACGAGCCGCGCAACTGATGTCTGGTGATCAAGCCCTGTCGAATGACTGCGGAGCCACGAAAAACCTGCCAGGCAAGGGCCGGAGGCCGGTGCGGGTGCGGAGGCATGCGGCCAGCGTCCGACGCTCGAGGCACCTGCCGATACCCCTGTGGACAGCGTCGGATGGTCGCCCTGCAGGTGCCTGTGGACAACCGCCAAGAACCTGACGAACGTGTTATACGGCGAGATCATCACCAGCTCGGCGTTGTGGCGCTATCCAAGGCTTGCGATGACGCCAGGTCGGCGATCTGGAGTCGATCAAGCCTCAGGCCGCCAGGCGGTCGGCGGGGAGGTCAGCGGAGGGCGGCGGTGACGGCTGTGGCGGCGGCGAGCACCTGGGGGCCGATCAGGTCGACGTCCAGCGGGGCGAGCGCGACCACCCCGACGCTGGCCTCCAGACCTGGTACGCCGAGCACCGGCGCGGCCACCCCGTACGCCCCGGACTGCAGCTCCCCGCTGCTGCTCACCGGCTCGGCGGCGCCGCCCCGACCAGCCAGGATCGCCCGACCCGCGGCGCCCCGGTCCAGGGGGTGCCGCGCCCCGGTCCGGTACGCGACGTGGAACGACGTCCAGCTCGGCTCGACCACGGCCAGGGCGACGCCCTCGCCGCCCTCCACCACGGTCAGGTGTGCCGTGGCGCCGGCCTGCTCGGCGAGCCGGCGTAGCGCGGGCAGCGCCCCCTCGGCGAGCAGCGGCTGGGCGCGTCGGGCCAGGTGCAGCACCCCGGCGCAGCAACCTCGGCCACTACATGAACCTCACCGCCGGGGCGGTGTTCCTGGT